>NZ_JAZHCT010000041.1:0-44679 GCF_036541265.1 Paenibacillus sp. IITD108
AATTTAACTGATGCATAATTTCCTAAACAAAAATAAAAAAGGATGCTCCGCAAACAGAGCATCCTCCTTTCACTTCGCGATCAGCTCGCTTCAGTAATTAGTTGAAATCTTTCATATTGTAAAATGCTGCTTTACCGCCATATTGAGCAGTAGCGCCCAATTTGTCTTCGATGCGAAGCAATTGGTTGTACTTCGCAACGCGGTCTGTACGGGAAGGAGCACCTGTTTTGATTTGTCCAGCATTTGTAGCAACTGCGATATCAGCAATTGTGCTGTCCTCGCTCTCGCCTGAACGGTGAGAAATAACAGCCGTGTAGCCCGCACGTTTAGCCATTTCGATTGCATCGAATGTTTCAGTAAGTGTACCGATTTGGTTCACTTTAACAAGGATGGAGTTACCCACGCCTTGCTTGATGCCGTCAGCTAGACGCTCAGTGTTTGTAACGAATAGGTCATCGCCAACTAGCTGTACTTTGCTGCCAAGCTTGTCAGTTAGAAGCTTCCAGCCTTCCCAATCGTCTTCTGAACAGCCGTCTTCGATCGAGATGATTGGGTATTTGTCTACCCATGAAGCTAGCAAGTCAACGAACTCAGCAGATGTGAAGGATTTGCCTTCGCCTGCAAGCACGTATTTGCCATCTTTGTAGAACTCAGTGGAAGCAACGTCCATACCTAGGAATACGTCAACACCCGGCTTGTAGCCTGCGCGCTCAATCGCAGAGATGATAGTAGTAATCGCTTCTTCGTTTGAACCAAGGTTAGGAGCAAAGCCGCCCTCGTCGCCAACAGCAGTGTTAAGGCCTTTGTCATGTAGAACAGCCTTAAGGTTGTGGAAAATTTCAGCGCCGACACGAAGAGCTTCTTTGAAGCTTTCTGCTCCAACAGGCAATACCATAAATTCTTGAACGTCGATATTGTTGTCAGCATGCTCTCCGCCGTTGATGATGTTCATCATTGGAACAGGAAGAGTTTTTGCGTTGAAGCCGCCAAGGTAATTGTACAAAGGAACGTCCAAAGCGTCAGCAGCAGCGCGAGCAACTGCCATAGATACTGCAAGAATAGCGTTAGCGCCAAGCTTTGCTTTGTTTGGCGTGCCGTCAAGCTCGATCATAGTACGGTCAATTGTTACTTGATCAAGAGCGTCAAGGCCGATAATTTCAGGAGCGATAATGTTGTTCACATTATCTACCGCTTTTTGAACGCCTTTGCCAAGGTAACGGGATTTATCGCCATCACGAAGCTCAACAGCCTCGTATGCGCCAGTGGAAGCGCCGGATGGAACGATTGCACGGCCTTTTGCGCCGGACTCAAGAGATACTTCTACTTCTACAGTTGGATTACCGCGGGAATCCAAAACTTCTAATGCGTATACGTCAACAATCATAGACATGTGGAAAACTCTCCTCTGCTCATTTTTTAGTATGTTTCTTACTTGATCAAAGTTGAACCAGTCATTTCCTCTGGTTGTTTCAGACCTAATAGCTCCAGCATCGTTGGAGCAATATCGGCCAAAATTCCATCTTCACGCAGCTCCAAGCCTGATTTGGTTACAATTAACGGTACCGGATTAGTTGTGTGCGCAGTATGCGGACGGCCATTCTCATCGAATACCATATCCGCGTTGCCATGGTCAGCAGTAATAATACATACGCCGCCTTTAGCCAGCACCGCTTCAACAACCTTGCCCATACACTCATCTGTAACCTCTACCGCTTTAATCGTTGGCTCAAGCATACCCGAGTGGCCTACCATATCCGGATTCGCAAAGTTCAGAATGATAGCATCATGCTTATCTGCCTCAATTTCCTTAACCGTAGATTCTGCCAGCTCATACGCGCTCATCTCCGGCTGAAGGTCATAAGTGGCAACCTTGGGCGAATTAATAAGTACACGTGTTTCTCCCGGAAGCTCGACATCGCGGCCGCCGCTGAAGAAAAAGGTAACATGCGGATACTTTTCAGTCTCTGCCGTACGCAGCTGAGTCATGCCATTTTGTGCAATAACCTCACCTAACGTATTATCCAGATTTTTCGGCGCATATGCGACATATCCGCCAATCGTTTCACTGAACTTGGTCAAGCAGACAAAATAAAGATCTGTCGGACGTCGGTCACCGCGATCAAAGCCGCGGAAATCTTCATTCGTAAATACTTGCGATAATTGAATAGCACGGTCAGGTCGGAAGTTGAAAAATACTACAGCGTCGTTGGACTCGACAAGACCAACCGGCTGTCCATCCTCGCCAACGATTACAGTTGGCAATACAAATTCATCATAAACAGAATTGCTGTAGGATTCAACTACCGCTTGCACAGGGTCTTTGCTTGTTGGACCATCTCCGTATACCATTGCACGATAGGACTTCTCAACACGCTCCCAGCGCTTGTCTCGATCCATCGCGTAATAACGGCCTTGAACGGTTGCGATCTTGCCAATGCCGACCTCTGCGATTTTAGCTTGCAGCTGCTCGATATACCCTTTTGCGCTGTCAGGAGACACATCGCGTCCGTCCAGGAAAGCATGAATATATACTTCTTCAAGCTCTTCCTTTTTGGCTAGCTCCAGCAAAGCAAACAAGTGAGCAATATGGCTATGCACGCCTCCATCAGACAGCAAGCCGTAGAAATGCAGCTTTGTTCCCTTTTCTTTTACATGGCGCACTGCGCCAAGCAAAGTCTCGTTTTCAAAAAATTCGCCGTCGCGAATCGATTTGCTTATACGAGTCAGGTCTTGGTAGACGATGCGTCCTGCACCGATATTCAAGTGGCCGACCTCCGAATTGCCCATCTGACCCTCAGGCAGTCCGACCGCTTCGCCGCAAGCGGTCAGCGTTGTATTCGGATACTGGCTCATATAACGGTCATAGTTAGGCTTTTTCGCTTGTGCAACAGCGTTGCCAGTAACATCATTCCGAAGACCAAAGCCGTCCATAATAATTAATGCTACAGGTTTACGAGCGCTCATCTTACTTAGCCCCCTCGACTAATGCAATATAGGATGCAGGCTCAAGGCTAGCTCCTCCTACCAGTGCACCGTCAATATCGGCTTGGCCCATATATTCTGCTACATTGTTCGGCTTTACACTTCCGCCGTATTGAATACGAACAGCATCTGCAGTCGCTTGATCATATAGACCAGCTACTACGCCGCGAATGTAGCCGATCACATCCTGCGCATCCTCAGAAGTAGAAGATTTGCCTGTACCGATCGCCCAAATTGGCTCGTAAGCAATAACGGTCTTAGCTGCTTGCTCAGCAGACAAGCCTTTTAGCGCCGCTTCCGTCTGAACCTTGCAAACTTCTTTTGTTTGGCCAGCTTCGCGCTCTTCAAGCTTCTCGCCTACACAAACGATAGGCACTAAATCATGCTTGAAAGCTGCTTGCATTTTTTTATTTACAATTTCGTCCGTCTCAGCGAAGTAAGCACGACGCTCAGAATGGCCGATAATCACATACTTAACGCCAAGATCCTTCAGCATTACACCGCTGATTTCACCAGTAAAGGCACCGTTGTCTTCAAAGTGGACGTTTTGCGCGCCAATCGCAATGGAAGTGCCAGCAGCAGCTTCAACAAGTGCCGGCAATACAGTATATGGTGCGCAGATTACGCTCTCTACGCCAGCAACCTCTGCCTTGCCCTTTACTTCTGCGAAAAATGCTTTCGCCTCGGACACTGTTTTGAACATTTTCCAGTTACCTGCAATAATAGGTGTTCTAGTGCTCATGTTAATGCCTCCTTATAGCTATACTTTCTCTTACTTATCGTTAAGAGCGACTACCCCTGGCAATTGCTTGCCTTCCATAAATTCGAGGGAAGCACCGCCACCTGTAGAAATGAAATCCATTTTATCGGCAAGACCGAATTTCTCAGCCGCTGCAGCAGAATCGCCGCCGCCAATAACTGTGTAGCCAGAAGTTTCAGCGCAAGCGCGGGCAACAGCCTGTGTACCATGCGAGAATGGCTCAATCTCAAATACACCCATTGGACCGTTCCAAACAACAAGCTTGGAGTTTTTAATGATGTCCGCATAGAGCTCGCGTGTTTTAGGTCCGATATCGATGCCTTCCCAATCTGCAGGAATGCTGTCTACATCAACAATCTTCGTATTCGCATCTGCGCTAAAATCGTCTGTTACAACGATATCTACAGGAATAACAAAGTTTTTGCCTAGCTTCTTAGCCTTCTCAATAAATTCAAGCGCCAAATCTAGCTTGCTGTTGTCTAGAAGCGATTTGCCGATTTCATGGCCTTGCGCTTTGAAGAAGGTATAGGATAAGCCGCCACCGATAATTACATTGTCGGCGATTTCAAGCATTTTGTCGATAACTGCAATTTTATCTTTAACTTTAGAGCCGCCTACAATCGCTGTGAATGGACGCTCAGGATTGTTTAGTGCTTTACCTAATACTTCAAGCTCTCTCTCCATTAGAAGGCCTGATACTGCTGGCAAGTGATGAGCGATACCTTCAGTCGACGCGTGTGCACGGTGCGCAGCACCAAACGCATCATTAACAAACAGGTCTGCCAAGCTTGCAAAAGCTTTCGCCAATTCTGGATCATTTTTCTCTTCGCCTTCATAGAAGCGAACATTCTCAAGCAGCAATACATCGCTGTTGTTAAGACCAGCTACAAGCTTTTCCACTTCTTCGCCGATTGCTTCATTCGCCTTTTTAACAGGACGCGCAAGCAGTTCGGACAAGCGATGAGCAGAAGCTGTATGACGAAGCTCTTCTACTACTTGGCCATTAGGACGGCCCAGATGACTGGCTAGAATAATTTTCGCGCCTTTTTCGATCAAATAGTTAATAGTAGGAAGCGTCTCGCGAATACGCTTGTCGTCTGTAATTTGTCCGTTCTCCAAAGGCACGTTGAAGTCAACGCGAACAAACACTTTTTTGCCTGCTAAATCTGCAATGTCACGAATACTTTTTTTGTTCAATGGAAAGCCCTCCCCGATCTTTGATTAGCCATTCTTTTTTTAGAAAAAAGGACGCCCTTCCATAATAGGAAGGAACGCCCCCAAGGTTTGCCGCGAAGGCGCAAACCGCAAACTAAAGCCCCGCAAGCGGAGCTTTAGTTCTGTAGCTTTCTTTCCTTATAGACCTTTGCTTGCGATATAAGCAGCTAGATCTACTACGCGGTTCGAGTAACCCCACTCGTTGTCATACCAAGAAACTACTTTAACCATGTTGCCTTCAACTACCATTGTGGACAATGCATCAATTGTAGAGGAAGCTGGATCTCCGTTATAGTCACTGGAAACTAGCGGCAATTCATTGTAGTTCAAAATGCCTTTTAGAGCGCCTTCTGAAGCATCTTTGAATGCAGCGTTAACTTCTTCAACCGTTACATTTACTTTCAATTCAGCAACTAGATCTGTTACAGAAACGTTAGGTGTAGGCACACGCATTGCCATACCGTTCAATTTGCCTTTAAGCTCAGGCAATACTAGAGAAACAGCTTTCGCAGCGCCAGTGGACGAAGGAATGATGTTCTCAGCAGCAGCGCGAGCGCGGCGAAGGTCTTTATGTGGAACGTCAAGCACGGATTGGTCGTTCGTGTAGGAGTGAACAGTTGTCATCATACCTTTAACGATTCCGAATTTATCGTTCAATACTTTTGCGAAAGGAGCTAGACAGTTTGTAGTACAAGAAGCATTGGAAATAATTGTGTGAGCAGCTGGATCGTATTTGTCTTCGTTAACGCCGATAACCACTGTAATGTCTTCGTTAGTAGCAGGAGCAGAGATAATTACTTTTTTAGCTCCGCCTTGCAAGTGAAGCTCAGCTTTTTCCTTAGCTGTGAAAATACCAGTAGACTCAACTACGATTTCAACGCCTACAGATGACCATGGAAGATCAGCAGGGTTGCGCTCTGCAAATACTTTAATCTCTTTGCCGTTAACAACTAGCGCGCCTTCTTTTGCTTCAACAGTAGCATCTAGCTTGCCATGAGTTGTATCGAATTTAAGAAGATGTGCAAGCGTCTTTGTGTCAGTCAAATCGTTAACTGCAACAATTTCAACCTCTGGGTTGTTTAGAGCAGCACGGAATACGTTACGGCCGATACGTCCAAAACCATTAATACCTACTTTAACCATCTAAAATTCCTCCTAAGCTTGTACTTGATTTTAATATATTTCAAAACGCCGCAAAATCTTAAAAAAATTCGCAAGCGTCATGATAACAAATACCCTATTGTTTATCTTGCTGAATCAATTGAACAATTTCGAGTGCAGCAGCCTCATCAGTAACAAGGACATCATCATGACCAAATCGCATAATAGCTGCAATCGCCTCACTCTTGCTTTTGCCTCCAGCAACAGCAATCACTACTTCAGTGTTTACAATATCTTCTAGCCTTAGCCCTACTGTTTGCGTTTTGTGCACAACAGATCCAGTCCGGTCAAAATAATAGCCAAAGGCTTCAGCCAAAGCTTCTTCCGCTGCCATCGCAGCTATAATGGAGGCATCCACCCTGCGGCGGCGTGCCATAACTATAGCATCGCCTATCCCGTGTATGACAATACGGGCGCTGCGAATAACGGATACGATTTCCTGGATATTGGGCTCTTGCATAATAGAAGCAAAGGCTTCCTCCCCCAAATGGTCAGGAACGTGCAATAGCCTGTAATGGCCACCAGTTCGCTTGGCCATCGTCGATGCGAGTGTATTAGCCTGATAATCGAGGCTTTCTCCAAGGCCGCCTCTAGCCGGAACAAACCAATTGCTCTTTAGCGGTGAAGACGTTGTAAGCTGATTAGCTACCTGCGCCATCGTCGTACCGCCTGTAACGGCGATAACATCGTTAGGACGAAGCGACTGCCGCAAAACCTGACAGGCCGCCCGGCCAAGCTCTCGCTTAGTCTGCATAGAGGTTTCGGAGTTGCCTGCCACTACAATAACTTGAGACAAGCCGAAATGCGTTCGTATCTCGTCCTCAAGCTCTGACAAGCCGAATAACGTTTTGTATAATGGTTCTAATTGTTCCAGCAACAGCTTTCCAGCATCGCTTATTCGCATGCCGCCGGCATCAATCTCCAGCAAGCCTTGCTCCTTAAGCCGATCCGTCTCTGCACGAAGCACACGCTCCGTCATAGAAAGTGTTGCAGCCAGCGCTCTGCGACCAATATGATCAGATAGCATCACCTGATGCAAAATCAAGTAACGCTTCCTCATAACATCTAGAAGTTCCGGCACAAGCTGCTGCTGCAGTTCAACGATCTGTCGCATTTCTCATCCTTCACTCCATCGATTCAGCCGGCATCCTAATTTAGATTCGACCATTAACATTATTGGAACCTGGACATTTATTGTCCCACACCTTCAAAATAAGTCCCACTTACATTTTAACGAAAGAATATGTTTCCCGCAATAGCCGAAGTCAAATGTAAACGATTTCGACAGCATTTTTTTGCAATTTATATTTTTGCCTATCGCTTGATTAAAATGCAGGATTATCATATAATCATTTTTGCTACTGTTTTTATGCGCCCGTGGTCCAATGGATATGACGTAGGCCTCCGGAGCCTGAGATCTAGGTTCGATTCCTAGCGGGCGCGCCACTTATAATTGAACAAAGTCCAGCCTGCATCCCATAAGATGTTAGCTGGACTTTTTAAAATTTTCTAATGTAAATTAAACGAGAAACATTAATCTTGTAACGCAGTAACTTGATTACTATCGTTCTGAACAGCACCCAAATTGTAACCGTATTTGATATTCGATGTTGTTCCTTTGAACCAAATTCCTCTGCGGAATGCTCCCGAGAGGATATTGTCCCTCACTATGCCCATCTTAGTCATGCCTGCAATAACGAGAGCATCAATGGCAGAGGCCGCTCCTCCAGTCAAAAAGTTTCCTGAAATTAATAAACCTTCCGTATCCGTAATCTCCATAACGTTTGCTGACATTCGGGAAGTTTGATTCCCTGTAACTCTAGCGTTGTGGCAAGTTTTAATTGAAAGAGCTTTGGTTGTATCGCTGATTTGGTTATCATCCACAATTAACCCCTGCAAGATTTCACAATCAATCCCATTCCCTCGTCCCTTTGTTATAACACTTCCCCTAATCTGAACATTATTACCGTTTTCTGCATGCACACTTTGCATTTGAGCCTCAGTAATCTGATTATTAAGGATCAGGCAATGACTGTTATTTTTAAGAATTACACCATTCTCGGTAGGCTTAAAAATCTGGTTGCCCTGTATAGTTACGTTTGTACAATCAGCTATATCTACCGCATCCTTCTTCATATAATTAATTGTATTATCGCTGATGGTAACCCGCTTTACATTTTTAATAATAATTCCGGAGTCTTCTGAAACGCTAAAAGTATTTCCACTAATTTGCACATCCTCAGATGTAACATCTGTAGAGAAGATGCCAATCATAAACCGCCGGTTCGATGCAAAATAGTCAGGATAAACAGCCACCCCATTGATGAACTGGTTGTTTACGATAGTTAATCTGCGAAATGGTCCTGCCGCCCCGAATACCGCATGATTAGATCCATTAACGGCGTAAATCCCGCCGCCGCATTCATAGAAAAAGTTTTCGGCAATCAAAGTGTTAAGCCACTTATACGGACGTATAGCATAATAACGCATACCTTCAAAGGTGTTATTTCGAATCGTAATATTCTGATGCCACTTGCCTTCTTTATGAGTGTGACCGCCAATTCCAGCTGTCCATGCTTTGAACTCCACCGTAGTATTTATTCCTTGTTTGTTGAACGTATAAGTATTTCCCTTGCCAAAGTAACAATTTTGGATGGTGATATTTTTACAATGTGTATCATCATAAGGCAAAGCCCCTTGAATGCCGCTCGTTGAAGCATGATCAATTTGGATCGCCTCGACATACCAGCGATTATTCGCTATTTCCCGATAGCCATAAAATTTGCAACCGTCGATGACAACATTTCGGGACGAATTAATTTCAATGGCATGAGCATCGATGACATCATAAAATTCACAATTACGAAATGTCCAATCCGAAGCATGAGCGAACTGCAGCACATTTCCATCCTCATAACATAAGACAGACGGTTGAAGCCCAACAAACTCAAAGCGGGCATTTTCGAAAACAATATGGCCATTTCCGCTATAGCCCCCATTAGGCTGTCCATTATATTCATAGTTGTACAGCATCGTATTTCCATGATTTCGCCAGAACACTGCTCCTTGTTCGCAAATTACCGAAGTATCTCCATATACAACAAGCGCTTGTGACCAGACGTAGTCGCCTTGCGGAACATGAACAGTTACAGGAATCTGATTATCTTTTGACAGCCGAAAAACATTTCTGAATGCTTCGGTATCGTCCGTTTGTTTATCCCCTTTTGCTCCCCACCATTGCGGATATACCCCTTGACCATAGAAATCGCCTGTTACTCTCCCGGCACCGCCAAATATATGCCCAAGCCCTGCATTTACCTGGGAAAAAACATGCACAGTCACTCCTGCATCTGGAACCAGTATAGCCCCGTAGTCAAAAAACAAACGAACTCTTTTGGGAAACGTCAATGGGCTGCCGATTCGATAGGTACCAGCAGGAAAATAAAAGGTAGCTTCCGCTTGTTGGGCTGTGGATTGAATTAATAGATCAAGAGCAGCGGCATCATCGGCCAACCCGTCGGCAGCCGCATTATGCTCCTTCACATTGAACCAATCGGCCAAAACGCATAAACCAGCATTATAGTTGCCCTCTCCTTCTAACAGATCCCCATCCTCACCCTCTTGCTCAGCATAGGCTTTTATTCCCGCTGGAATCTGACTGGTAATTGCAGCACCCGCCATTACACCGATCGAAGCGATAAAACGTCTTCTACTAATACCACTAGCTGCAGATGCTTCTGCCTCCTTATTTAATAGCCGATCGCGCTTAGATTCTTCCACGGATATCCCTCCATTTTTATCGGAAACTCTACTTGTGATATCAGTCTCGCGCTATAAGGAACCCTCTGTCTTGCTTTCTCCCCTGCACATAGGAACGGTTTTCTATATACTCCGGATTAAATCCGTTTAAGCCTGACAAGTCTAACGAGTGGGTTGTCATTCTAGCTTCAACATCTGTAATCTCGAATAATTTATATTCAAATGGAGTTTCAATCAAAGAACTAGCCGATACATACGCTGCCTCTTCCGTTAAGCGAAGCGTATTGAGGTGATTATGTCCGGACAAGACGATTTTCAAATTCGCATACTTCCTGGTTAGATCTTCAATGGATTGGCGAAAGGACTCCGGCGCATCGTGAATGATCCGATCCAACCCGCTTTGCTTCTGGCTCATCCCAAAGACAGGACTATGTGTTACCAAAACATGCATCTTATTAGGATTAGCCTGAACCACCTGTTCTAAGCGATTCAGTTGCTTTTCTGAGAACAACGGTTGTTGCTTCTGTCCCCAAAAATACTCTAGCCCGCTCTCCCAATGGTTTGGCACAACATGAACGACACAGGAATCGCTCACAATTTCATAATGCGGCGAACCGCCAATAAACCACTTAGGCGTATGAGCCAACCATAGCTCTAGAGCATCTGGACGATCCAAGTCATGATTTCCCAAACATAAATAGAAAGGTACCGGAAGCTTTAGCAAGCTATAAACATGACGGATCAAATCCGCACGGCAGCTATCAACAAGATCGCCTCCATGGATAATAAAATCAGCAGAATGCCGATCTACTTCTTTTTGAATGGCCTGGATAATATCGGCCATTCGCTCGGGATAGGCCGGCTGCTGATGAAAACCAATTGGATTAGCACCAAAATGAGTATCTGTTATATAAAGAAATCTCAGCATAGAGGCCTCCTTGTCCTGAGATTCGCAAATCTAGCGAGGATAAACGGCTCCGCGGTCCTTTGGACAGGCGCGTTTACCGTTGAAATATAAGAACAAGTATAAAGTAGTAAACTTATACTTTTTTATATTTAAGAAAGGGGGGAATCCCCCCTTCATTAATTACTTTTGTATCGTTCGTAGGCTGCTTTTTCAATCTCCATATATTTATCAAGTCCCATTTTCTTAACCGTATCCGTATATTTATCCCACTCGTCAAACGACATGTCGCCAGCAATCAGCTTAGCCTCTGTTTCGAGAATGAAAGTTTGGATATCCGCACCGACCGACGTCATGAATTCGGACTCCTCCTCCGTATAGGTAAACCTATTCCATATTTCTGTAGGCTTATAATCCGCTACCTTTTTCCCCGCCTCTATAGAACTAGATTGCATTGGGAAGTATTCCTCCTGGACGATTGCAGGGTAGCTCCCCCCGTTCCAGGTGAAGTATTTGGTTCTTGCCTGGGTCATCGTAAGACCGTTCGGATTGTTGGTAATATCCTCCACATACTCCAAGGATCCATCCGGCTTTTTCGTATACGTGACCCCCTCTATGCCCATAAAATAAAACAGAGCCCCTTCATTGCCGTAAAAATAATCCATCCATCTGACCGTCGCTTCCGGATATTTGTTCTTATTGGTTATGGCCATGGAACCAGGTTGAACTAAAGGCACTCCCACATGGGAGTATAGTTGATCGCCATGGGGCCCTTTAAGCGCCCCTAAACCGACGTAATGATCCAAGTTAAAGGCGGTACCCGCATTGTTCGTAATGGCTGAACCAAGGTTTCCTTCGGCTCCTTTGGCTCGGAATGCGGCGTCCTTAATCGTGAAGATTTCCGGATCGATCAGTTCTTCGGCATACAGCTTATGAATAAATTCCAGAACCTCTTTATATTTCGGATCGAGACGATAAAAGCGCAGTTGATCCTTGTCCGGGTCCATATCGATATACAAGTGTCCGAGCCCTCGGTTCCCTAGGCCCCATGACCCCTGAAACTGATACTTTATTACATTGACACTCGATCCACTGTACGGAATTTCATCCGCCTGACCATTCCCGTTCAGATCGGTCGTCTTAACCGCCTGCAGATATTTGTAAAAGTCCTCGATCGTTTGCGGCTCTTGCATATTCAATTGATCCAGCCACTTCTTATTAATCCATAGCGGCGTCCCGATCAAGACAGGCAAAAAGTCGGGAGAGTAGAAAGTTGGGAATGAATAGATATTACCGTCTGGCATCGTCAACCCTTTTCTTAAATCCGGGTACTGATCCAGCAGCTTTTTAAAATTGGGGGCATATTGGTCAATAAGATCGTTTAATGGAATAAGCACTTTTTGCTGTGAGCCATATTTCATCAGATCGTTAGCACTGAGCCTGGCCGTATAGAACACATCCGGGTAATCCCCGCTGGCCAGTGCCAAATTGCGTTTTTCCGTCAAGCTCTCAAAAGGAACCAATTGAAAATTAACCTGAATGTTGGACTTTTTCGCATATTCTTGCCACACTAAGGTTTCCTCGAATTTATTGCTGTTGGTAGCATCCTTGCCTGTAAAAAAAGTAAGTGAAATAGGTTCCTTCACAATTGGGAATCCGCTTGGATTGAGATTACTGTCTGCTGCTGTTTCTTTTTCTTTTTCTTCGCCGTTAACCTTTTCCTTGCCTCCATCAACAATAGTTCCCGCTCCAGATGGAGATGGTGGTTTTGCCTCTTTGGCGCAGCCAGACAACACGATACTTAAAACCATCATAACCGATAACAACATTAAACCCCATTTGTTAGTATTCATATAAAAAGAACTCCTCCCAATTTCTCAATGTGAGCATCAGCCTTTAAGCGCCCCAATCATTACTCCCTTTACAAAATACTTTTGCAAGAAAGGGTATAACATGAGCATAGGCAAATTTGCAACAACGACAACCGCATATTTCAAGGCTTCTATTTGTAACAAATAATTCGCGAGAGAATCATCGGTAGACGAAGTCATTTCATCCATTTGCTCTTGTATCAAGATTTCTCTTAAAAACAGCTGTAATGGATATTTACTTCGATCCGATAAATAGATAAGTGCGTTAAAAAATGCATTCCAGTGTCCCACTGCGTAAAACAAAGTCATAACCGCAATAATCGGCATAGATAAGGGCAGTACAATTCGAAAGAGCGTTTGAATATTCGAGCAACCATCAATGAAGGCTGACTCCTGAATTTCCAATGGAATACTAGTCTGAAAAAATGTTCTCATAATGACAATATTCCATACCGATACAGCTCCTGGAATAACCAATGCCCAAAGCGTATTCAACATGTGTAAATCCCTGATCAACAAATAGAGAGGGATCATTCCACCGCTAAAGAACATTGTAAAAACAATGCAAATTGTAATAAAGTTGCGTCCATGAAAATCCTTTCGTGAAAGAGGATAAGCTGCCATCGTTGTAAGAGCAAGATTCACAAGCGTACCAACGGCTGTGTACATGATTGTGTTTAAGTAACCGCTTATAATGTCCTGGTTCTCAAACACTCTTTTGTATGCATCAATTGTAAACCCCTTAGGCAACAACCAAATTTCACCCCGTAAAATGGCCATAGGATCACTGAATGAAGCGTTTAAAACATAGAGCAACGGATAAATAACAATAAGCAATATCAAGCCCAGGGCTGCATAAATCACTCCTTCAAAAACACGTTCTCCCCGGCTCTTATATACCATTCACATAAGCCTCCTTACCACAAACTAGTGTCATTAACCTTGCGCGCTATGGAATTGACCACAATCAGCATAAGGAAATTTATTACTGCGTTGAACAAGCCTACGGCTGCAGAATAGCTGTATTGAGCCCCGATAATCCCCGCTTGATAGACATGGGTTGCAATCACAGCTGAAGCTTCCGCATTCAGCGAGTTCTGCATGAGAAACACTTTCTCGAACCCGACACTTAGAATTCTACCAACATTTAGAATAAGCAATATAATGATTGTTGGCGCGATAACAGGGAGATTAATACTCCATACTCTACGAAGACGACCTGCTCCATCTACTTTAGCCGCATCATGAAGCTGGGGGTCAACACCCGACAATGCTGCTAAATAAATAATTGAGCTCCAGCCCATTTGCTGCCATACTCCTGAGATGACATAAACACTTTTGAACCATCCCGGTGAAGTCATGAACTTTATTGGCTCGAAGCCAAACCATTGCAGCAGCTGATTAACGAGCCCGCTTTGTGGGGACAGAAATAAAAACAGCATTCCCACAATAACAACAGTGGATAAAAAATGTGGGGCGTAAGTAACCGTCTGAACTACTCTTTTAAATAATCTGGAGCGTACCTCATTAATCATTAACGCTAACAAAATAGGGACGGGGAAACCAACAACAAGCTCGTACAAGCCGATCCCCAAAGTATTCTTGATCAACCTCCAGAAATAATAGCTTTCATAAAAACGCACAAAGTGCTTCCAACCGACCCATGGACTACCGCCAATTCCTTTGGTCGCAATAAAATCCTTGAAGGCTATTTGGACACCATACATCGGATAATATTCGAAAATAATAAAATAAACGAGTACTGGCAAAATCAGCAAATATAAATCAAGATTTCTGCGAACCTTTCTTTTCAATAAATTTTTCAACTCCAATCTTCACCCCCTTCTACTGGCTTCAGGGCGATTATATATCGAGCAGAAACTTAAGCCTATTTACCTTTCACTCATTTATTAACACTTTTATCAGTTAGTCAAAAAAATGATAACTATAGAGAAAAAAGGCAACCTATTTTTATCGTTTCACTTGAAAGACTGCTGTTGCTTTCAATTTCACATGATACAATAGAAAAAAACTTTCGAGGGTGTTGTTCAATTGTCCACTCGCATTAAGACTAGAAATTCTTTGTTCATCCAAATATTTGCCGGATTTCTCGCTGTCATCATATTGCTGTCTTCACTCCACTGGATTTCATTTTCTATATTAAAAAATGATACCAAGGGTGAATTGATCAAATACAACCGTCTGCTGCTGCAGAATACTGTCAAGGAATACGAGAGGGTGTTTACATCCGTAAAAAGCAATCTTTACAGTCTTTATTACGACCCTAAAGTGGCAGCTGCCAATGTCAAGCTAGCCTTGCAAAGGATGGATCGGATTGACTATATGAAAGAAGGGCAAATCATTAACGAAATCGAAAATCATGTTTCTGATCGCGCATTGTATTTGGACAATATACTTATTTATTTCAATCAATCTTCCATTGTTTTGGATAAAGGGGGCAGGTCCAATGCGGAGACGTTATTTTTGAGCGATTATAAAAGCTCCATCTATTCTTATAGCTTTTGGCAGGGGCAATTTGTTGAAGGCTATACCTATCGCTTGCATCCCAGTAGCGAATTTTCAATTATTCCTGGCTCTATTAGAAGTCTTTTGCCTATTTCCATTAAGGAAACACCCAAATATCAAATTATCGCGTTACTCGATACAGATCGAATGCTGCAAGCATTTCACAACTTGCCTGATGTCGAATTTATGATAATGGATAAAAATAAACAACCTCTCTTTCAAACAACAAGTGATTTTCCCGAGTCCGTGCTAAATAAATTTGAAGAAGCGGATGGAGAAGTAGAGCAAGGCCAATATTACTATTTCTCACAAAAAGGAAATGAAAGCGCATTATCATACATCGTTAAGATGCCTACATCAATCGTATCTGCACAAATGAAGAAATTTAACCTCAACTTACTGCTGGCTCTTGGTCTGTCAATTGGAGCCGGGATTGTCTGCTCCCATTTTTTCAGTAGAAGGCTTTACCGTCCAGTTAAGCAAATCATCACAGCAGTCCAGCACTCAAAGCTGAAGGGACTCGGAAGTACAATTAGCGAATTTAATTTGATCCATGACAAAATTCATTCCCTGATTAAAGAAAGAAACGATATTCAAACCGAGCTGATCAATAAAAAGTCGCTGCTGACTAATTACGGATATATGAATAAATTGAAAATGATCCGATCGGACTTAAGCGATTTGCAGGATTTCATTCTAGCCAACCGAAAATTTCGAATTATTCTTTTTCATTTACAATTCCGGCATGCTTCGTTAAAGGAGCTCAATATTTCTCTTGACGATGTGTCTTACTACTTAAGGGAATACATAAATTTGGTGATGAGTGACAGTTTTCCGGGTTCACATACCTTTCAAATTGAAAGCAATCAAATATTATCGATAATTTTTGACGACAAACCGATAGACACTTTACAAGAAACGATGCTTCCCTTGAAGAAAGTGTGGGACGGAGATTCACAGTATTACCTTATCTCTATAGCTATGAGCTCTATCTACGCGTCCGCCGCAGAATTCAGCAAAGCTTATAATGAAGTGCTGGAGAAAGCGGGTCAGGCCAAGCTGCTGTCGGAAACTCAATTTATTTCTGATCTCCGTCCGCTAGTTAATCATGCCTATGTATTAGAAAAAGAAAAAGAATTTGATCTTAACTTGCGCGAAGGTAATATACTCGAATCTAAAGAATCGCTGAACCAAATGTTGCGATATTTGCATCAAAAGGAAGAGAGCGCTGACAATATCAGAAAGTTCGCCAAATCCATATTGGAGAGGATATTCCAGCAAACTGCTACATTTGATCAAAAAATAAACTTGGCCGAGCTCCGGATAGATTTAAAGGAGACCGAGGAATGTTTCACCATCGAAGAAATAAGTCATAGGATGGAACCGCACATTGTCCGAGTCACTTCCTTAATCCGCTCTGTAAAAAATGAGCAAAACGATTTGGCGAATCGTGCGGCCGACATTATGGAGGCAAGCTATGCAGAGGATATTTCATTGGATTCGGTAGCAGAATCATTAAATATCTCAAGCAATTATTTGTCTATTTTGATGAAAGAAAAAACAGGTATTAACTTCAGCGAGCATCTAAACAATGTGCGAATTCGTAAAGCCAAGGAATTGCTCGAATCTACCAGCCTTAGTGTTCAAGATGTAGGAATACGAATTGGCTACCGCAACGTTACATCTTTTATCCGTATGTTCAAAAAAGTTACCGGCCTGACACCGGGCGATTATCGCAAACAGATTAAACTTCAGCCTTTCCGTTAAAGCAATAAGCTTAAGCTTATAATCAAGAAATATCGACACAGTCATCCTTAAAGGACATACGGTTTCTACGCGAAATATAAGAAAAAGTTTGCAGTGAAAACTTATAAAGTCTTATATATTAAAAGGTTAAAAGCGCATTTATCGAATTCCTTGACCATCTTTGACTTTTACTTTTCAATCCGTTATTATATGATTACGTTATTTAATTGTTCAACTGAATGAAGGAGGAGTTGTTAATATGAATTTTGTACCTATGGTTATCGAGCAAAGCAATCGAGGTGAGCGATCATATGATATATACTCCCGTTTGCTGAAGGATCGTATTATTTTCCTTGGCTCTGGCGTGAACGATGTAGTTGCTAACTCTATTATTGCTCAGCTGCTATTCCTCGCAGCAGAGGATTCTGAAAAGGATATTTCGCTATATATTAATAGCCCTGGCGGTTCAATAACAGCTGGTATGGCGATCTACGACACTATGCAGTTCATCAAGCCTGACGTATCGACCATTTGTGTTGGCATGGCTGCTTCAATGGGCGCATTCCTGCTTACTGCCGGAGCTAAAGGCAAGCGCTTCGCGCTGCCAAACAGCGAGGTCATGATTCACCAGCCGCTCGGCGGCGCTGAAGGACAGGCAAGCGATATTGAAATCCGTGCAAGACGCATTCTCAAAATGCGCGACAAGCTCAACAACATTTTGGCAGAGCGCAGCGGCCAGCCTCTTAGCCGCATCGAGCAGGATACAGATCGCGACTATTTCATGAGTGCTCAAGAAGCGCTGGATTACGGCCTGATTGATAAAGTTATCGAAAAGGTTTAAGCGAAGAGCTGTAACTTACATCAAGCAGCTGCAAAATAGCCCGGATCATGCTTTCCGATGGGAGCCTGATTCGGGCTATTTTTATGTGTAAGAGGTGGCGCGTACCTATTCTGTATGAATTTTCATATACAATTGTGTTTTTCGAGTCATTTTTTCGTATTCTGTATGAAAATTCATATACAATTGGCCACTTTCAGATAATCTTGACCATTTCTGTATGATATTTCATATACATTTGCATTTTTCGAGTCGTTTTTGTGTATTCTGTATGAAAATTCATATACAATTGGCCACTTTCAGATAACCTTAACCATTTCTGTATGATATTTCATATACATTTGCGTTTTTCGAGTCATTTCGGTTATTCTGCATGAAATTTCATATACGATTGGCCAATTTCAGGGAGAGCACCGTTTTCAGGTAACGCCAACCGCTACTGTATGATGTTTCGGGTGCAATTGTTTGTACAATTATTTTCTTCGAGTCATTTCGGCGTGGAAGCTATGTGAGTGGAAGCTAAGTACATTTTGTGCATCTAGTTTCTTCTTTATTACCGAATAAACATTTCTAAATGTATTTCATGCATCTAGTTTCGTTGAATTTCCCTATATATTGTGAAATACGCCAAACTAGATGTAGTATTTCCCCTTAGAATCTCAAAAAAGCCAAATTTCATTAAACTAAGTACAGGAAATACATTTAGATTTAGTAAATTGGATGTAGACTAATGAGGCGGATACAGGCAAATGAGTACTTGTTCAACAAGACTGAGTTTGCCGTTACTGCAAGTATTTTTTGAGTTTTTTCAACAACCCGATGGAATACAGCTAGTTTGGAAAACATACATATTCTCTTCAACTACATAAGCTCTCTGACTAATAAGAAGGTAACCTCCTCCAATGGACTATCAAATCGGTATCATTCTACCGCAACTACCAATCAAATCAGTATCAATCTACCGCAACTACCCATCAAATCGGTATCGTACTCCAACTACCCATCAAGTCGGGTATCGACCTACTCCAACTACCCATCAAGTCGGTATCGACCTACTCCAACTACCCATCAGTATCGATCTACTCCAACTCCCAATCAAGTCGGGTATCTATCTAATCAACTGCTACTCAAGTTTCAAATATCTATCTACTCCAACAGCCATAGGCGTGACGTATGCATGGTTCTATCCTTCAATAAGACGCTTCATTCTAAGGCATGAATGCACTGCGTGCCATCTCGTATAAAATTGTTTTACAGCACAGCATCCTCACTGATGCTTATAATTTGTGATTTTTATCACTTCTGCTTCAATATGACGATGCTATGCTTGCAATACAGATCATGACGGCTGCCAGATGCACTACAGACACCGCATTACAGGCACCGTTATAGAACTGCTAATATGCTCAAGGAGGTGAGCTTATGGAAATCGTTCCATTAGAGAAAGTAGAACAGCTCGCCATCAAAAAATGGAACGTATATAAGCACAATAAGCTTCATTACATCGCCCGTTCCATGCTTGCCAGTATGTTTATCGGTTTTGGCGTTATCGTAGCCTTCAAATCAGGCAGCTTCTTTTATAACGTCGGATCCCCTTTAACCTATCCAATGGCGGCGCTGACATTTGGAGCTGCCATTATTCTGATAACGTACGGCGGCGGCGATTTGTTTACAGGCAATACGTTTTATTACACCTACACATCGCTGCGCAAAAAAATTTCATGGCTTGAGACAATCAAATTATGGGTAATTAACTATTCAGGTAATTTACTCGGCGCACTAGTATTCGCTTTTCTCATATGGACGACGGGTTTGTTCGACTCGCCGACCGTCAACGGCTTTCTGCTGGATGTCGTAAGCAATAAAACCAATGCTTCTACTAGCGAGTTGTTCTTCCGTGGTATATTATGTAATTGGCTCGTATGTCTTGCCTTCTTTATCCCGATGGGGCTGAAGGGTGACGGACCAAAAATGTTCGCGATGATGCTGTTCGTATTTTGCTTCTTCATATCGGGCTACGAGCACAGTATCGCCAATATGTGTACGTTTGCCATCGCTTTTGTATTAAACCAGCCGGGTACAATATCGATTCAAGGTGCGCTGCATAATCTCATACCTGTCACTATCGGCAATATTATCGGCGGCGGCCTGCTGATGGGCTGGATGTACTACTATGTCAATAAACCTTATTTAAAAGAAATGGAAAAGGTGGAGGAGCAAGATGAAAAAAACTAGAATCGTTGTTATCGGGACAGGGGCTGTAGGCTCGACTACCGCATATACTTTATTGCTGCGCAATCGCATGGACGAATTGGTGCTAATTGATTCCAATGCAGGCAAAGCGGCTGGCGATGCGCTCGATATGAACCATGGCATGCCTTTTGTTGGAGGGGCTAAAGTGTGGGCCGGTACATATAAGGACTGTGCTGGTGCAGATATAATCATTATTACGGCAGGCGCCGCTCAAAGGCAGGGCGAGACGAGGATCGATCTTCTGAAACGAAATGTCAGCATATTTGACAGCATTATCGAACAAATACTGCCTTATAATCAAGATGGCATTCTGCTAATTGCTTCCAACCCGGTTGATATTATGAGCTACTTTTCATTGAAAAAATCGAACTGGCCGGCGCACCGCGTCATCGGCTCAGGCACATTGCTTGACAGCGCTCGCTTCCGCTACCTAATAGGCCAGCATTTGCATATTGATCCGCGCAGCGTTCACGCTCACATTATAGGCGAGCACGGAGATTCAGAGCTGCCGGTTTGGAGTCTGGCCAATCTGGCCGGAACAGCCATTGAGCTTAGCAATGAGGTAAAAGAAGAACTGTTCGTCCAAACAAGAGATGCAGCCTACGAAATTATCGAAGCCAAAGGAGCAACCTATTACGCGATCGCACTCGCGCTGGATCGGATTTGTACAGCTATTCTGCAGGATGAAGGTGCGGTGCTTAACGTATCTACCCTGCTGGACAGCTACTATGGCGTCTCAGACGTTTATCTTGGTGTTCCATGTGTCGTAGACCGCAGCGGCATCCGCAAGGCTCTGGAAATTAAACTAACCGAGCACGAACAGCAGCTCTTCCATAAATCAGCAGACAAGCTTAAAGAAATTATTAAAAGTATAGAGATGTAGGATATAATTAAGTACAGCAGTTGACAACTAGTCAGCTGCTTTTTTTATATCCAGGTTATTATAAATTTGAACGCAAAAAAAGGAAGCTGTCCTCGCGAGTTACAACCCTTCGCGAGACCCTTCCATCCCCTGCCTGCAGCCCTCGAAAGCTGCAGATAGTTATTATTGGTTCTCGAGCTCTTCTTTGCTTACAAGAGCGACTAAAGCGTTTACAGCCTGTTCTGCGTCCGAACCTTCTGCACTTATGGATACTTCAGTACCTGAGCTTATCGCAAGGCTCATAATACCCATAATAGATTTAGCATTCACTTTTTTATCGTCTTTTTCTACGAAAACCTCGGAGGAAAATTTATTCGCTTCTTGTACGAATAACGCTGCTGGCCTTGCATGAAGTCCCGTCTTTAGACGAACAACAACTGGAAGCCTTGTCATGGAATCATAACCCCCTCTATTTTACTATTTCACATAGCATCATCACAAAAAGTCACATATTCATTATTATAACATTTTACATGCCGTTGCACTAGGCAAAATTCAACTGCCTCTTATTTTTTCGGCAAGCTCGTCAATTTTGCGCAATCTGTGATTCACGCCGGACTTGCTCACCTTAACTTTCAGCAGCTCTCCAACCTCTGTCAAATTCAAATCGGGGTGCTGCAGCCGAATTTCTGCAACCTCTCGCAGCTTCTCCGGCAAGCTATCCAATCCAATCTCTTTTTGCAGAAGCTTAATATTGTCAATCTGCCGTACAGCCGCACCGATCGTCTTATTCAAATTAGCTGTTTCGCAATTTACGATGCGATTGACAGAATTGCGCATATCCCGCATAATGCGTACATCCTCAAATTTGAACAACGCTTGGTGCGCGCCGATAATATTAAGCAGCTCGATAATTTTCTCGCCTTCCTTGATGTAAAAGACGAAGCCTTTTTTGCGTTCGATGCATCTTGCATTCAGATTAAACGTGTTGGCCAAATCAACAAGCGAAGCGCAATGCTCTGCATACATCGACGATATTTCCAAATGATACGATGAGCCCTCCGGGTTATTAACGGAACCTCCTGCAAGAAACGCCCCCCGCAAGTATGAACGCTTGCAGCAAGGCTTGCGCAGCATTTCTTCATCAATACCGGGATTAAATAGAAATCCTTCCGAAACGATATGCAAATCCTTCAAGATTTCTTGTACTTTGACAGGAATACGTACAATATATACATTATTTTTTTTCAATCGCATTTTTTTGCGAACAAGCAGCTCTACATGCACATCAAAATGCTTCTTCAGCAGTGTATATATTCTGCGTGCAATCGCAGCATTTTCTGTAGAGATGTCAAGAACGACTTTACGGCTGGAGACGCTGACTGATCCATTCATTCTGATTAGCGCTGAAAGCTCTGCGCGCTCGCAGCAGCTATCTGATTCAATCATGGTCAGCTCTTTTTTTGTCTGGGCCGCAAAAGACATCGTTCATCACCTCTTTCTCAACATCCAGTTTTCCACCAGCTTATAGATATGATGGCTTAGCCTCTCGGCATCATGCCTTAGGAAGGTGCGGAACAAAACTAAACGGTCTGCAATTACCTTATAGCCTCTGCGAGTAACCTCATCCATATCCAGATGGACAGCTCGTGCTCCTTTTTCAGCATACTTGCTCTCTACCTGCGGTGGAATTTCTCCATCATTTACAATAACATAATCAAACAAATGATGCCCGATATGAGCATGTATAGCGTCCAAATGATTGCTTACCGTATAATTATCGGTCTCACCCGGCTGAGTCATAACATTGCATACGAACAGCTTGACAGCCTCAGATTCGACAATTGCCTGAGCCAGGCTCGGCACAATCAAATTCGGGATAATACTCGTGTATAAGCTCCCTGGGCCTATTAAAATAGCATCCGCCTGTACGATCGCTTCTACCGCTTCCGGCAATGCTTCTACATTTTCCGGCTCCAGGAAAACACGCTTGATCGCTTGCCCGGCTTTTGGGATATTTGACTCGCCCGTTATAATCGTTCCGTCAGCCATCTCCGCCTTCAATACAATCGCGCTGGCCGCAGCCGGCAGCACCCGGCCTCTTACCGCCAAAACCCGGCTAAGCTCCCGTACGCCCGTTACGAAATCTCCCGCGATATCGGTCATGGCCGCCAGCATCAGGTTGCCCAGGCTATGTCCTGCAAGACCCGTGCCATTCTGAAAGCGATACTGTAACACTTCCGTTAGCAAAGGTTCTGTATCCGCAAGCGCCATAAGCACGTTGCGGATATCGCCTGGCGGCGGTATTTGCAGCTCATTGCGCAGAATTCCTGAGCTTCCGCCATCATCAGCAACCGTGACGACAGCCGTTATATCAAGCGGTTTCTCTTTCAGGCCGCGCAGCATAACGGATAGTCCTGTGCCTCCGCCGATGACGACAATTTTGGGACGCTCCATGATTTGCTCTCTAATGCTAATAGCCTCCCCTCATTAATGCTTATCGCGCTCGCTGTCGCGATGGCTGACACGCACACGTTCAGTATCACTGCTCCCAAGGATGCGCCCCAAGTATTCAGCGATCGCTACTGATCGATGCTTGCCGCCAGTACATCCAATACCTATCACAACCTGGCTCTTGCCTTCCTTGCGATATAAAGGAATTAGAAACTGAAGCATATCAATGAGCTTAGCTAAAAACTGCTGCGTCTCCGGCCATTTCATCACATAGTCATAGACGTCAGGATGCTGGCCCGTATTTGGTCGAAGCTGCTCAACGTAATGAGGGTTAGGCAAAAATCGTACATCAAATATTAAGTCCGCATCTATCGGCATCCCATATTTAAAGCCAAAGGAGGTGACGTTAACCGACAGGCTGCTGTGCTCCATATTTGTAAATCTGGCAATTATGCGTTCCTTTAGCTGCAAAGGCTTCAGCTTGCTCGTATCAATGACCTGAGAGGCAGAGCCCTTCAAATCCTCAAGCATGCGGCGTTCATGCTTTATACCGTCAAGCGGCATGCCGTCCTGTGCAAGCGGATGGCGGCGACGGCTTTCCTTGTAGCGCTGCACAAGCACTTCGTCGGTAGCATCAAGAAACAATATTTCGCAGCTGATTGTATTATGATCCTTTATATAAGCAAGCGATTCCGAAAGAGCGGTAAAAAACTCCCGGCCCCGTAAATCAATAACAAGTGCTACTTTACCTATTTTACCATTAGACTGCTCAATTAATTCCGCAAACTTCGGAATTAGCACAGGCGGTAAATTGTCCACACAGAAAAACCCTAAATCTTCAAGGCTTTGGACAGCAATCGTCTTGCCCGCCCCGGACATTCCTGTAATGATTACAAGCTTTGCCAAAGTTGCTGCCGTTTCCATGAATCACACCTACTATCCTCTTAAAATAAGACCTGCTGCACCAACGACCCCTGCATTGTTTCCTAGTACTGCCGGTACGATGCTTACGCCTTCCTTAGCTTGATCAAGCGCATATTTTTCGTATACCTCGCGTATTTGGTCAAACAGGAAATCCCCTGCCTTCGATACACCGCCGCCAATAATGAAATATTGCGGATTCAGCACGATCGACATCATGGCCATCGACTTGCCCAAATAGTAAGCCGCGCGGCTGACGATGCGAGCCGCCACCTCATCTCCTGCTTTGGCAGCATCAAAAACATCCTTAGCCATAATCTCTTCCACTTGCGACAAAGATGTCCGGTCGCCGCGCTCTACAGCATCCTTAGCCATACGTATAATTCCGGTCGCTGAAGAAACGGACTCCAGGCAGCCCATCTTGCCGCAGCCGCATTGAATGGCTTCCAGATCCGGAACAATGGCGATATGTCCAAGCTCACCGGCCATTCCGTTATAGCCCTCAACAATCTTGCCGTCAATAATAATGCCGCCGCCTACACCAGTACCAAGCGTATAGCATACGCAGTGGTTTACGCCTTTGCCAGCTCCTGCCCATGCCTCGCCAAGCGCAGCCACGTTGGCGTCATTATTAATTTTAATTACTTTTTGCAGCTCCTGCTCCAAAAATTGCTTTAAATTTGTATCCACGATGTTCAGATTAGCTGAATATTTCACAATCCCGTTTGGAATGTCTAGAAAACCAGCAATCCCAACACCTACTCCATCAACTAGCTCCCAATCAAGATTAGCTTCCTGTACAACTAGTCTCGAATAATTGGCAATATTATGTAGGATAGTGTCCGTTCCTTTACTCGTTTCTGTCGGTCCTTCATAAGTATGCAGCAATTGGCCTTCTCCATCGCAAACACCTACTTTAATCGAAGTACCGCCGACATCGACTCCAACGTAAATCTTTTCAGACATTACTTATCCACCTCATTAATAAAGTTAAAGTTCTCTGTTCCAACTATAAGCGTTGCGCTTCCATCGGTCAAGACAACCGGCCTGCAGTGCCAAGCAAGGGAGCTTTGCACAGCTTTGCATCAGCTTCCTGCAATGCTTATTTTCAAGAAGAAGCGCTGCGCTTCCTTGGCTAAGAATGTGCCGTTTCTCGGTGAAAAATAGGAATAGGTATAAGGTGAAAACTTATCCTTTCCAATTTTTGAAAAAAAGCTATGCCTTCCACCAATCAAGCTTAGCAGGCATAGCTTTGTTCCAGTGATACATAAAAGTGTCGTTATTATAGGCTTTCCAAATATCTTTCGCAATCGAGTGCAGCCATACATCCGCTGCCCGCCGCTGTTATAGCCTGACGATACTTGTTGTCTTGAACGTCGCCGCAAGCGAACACGCCTGGCACATTCGTCTCAGAGGAGCCTGGCTTCACTTGGATATAGCCAACTTCGTCCGTATCAATTTGCCCCGCTAGGAATTTCGTATTAGGCGTGTGGCCGATAGCCACAAATACGCCGTCTGTCTCTATAAGCTCATCCTCGCCAGTAGCATTATTGCGCACTTTCAACCCTGTCACGCCCATACCCGTCGCCACGACTTCAAGCGGAGTACGGTTAAGGCTCCAGCTGATCTTTTCATTTGCGCGAGCGCGGTCCTGCATTATTTTGGAAGCACGCAGCTCGTCACGGCGGTTTACAATTTCTACATTAGAAGCAAAGCGTGTCAAGAAGTTAGCTTCCTCCATAGCAGAGTCTCCTCCGCCGATAACAACGATTTTTTTGCCGCGGAAGAAGAAGCCGTCGCATGTTGCACAAGTGCTTACACCTTTACCTACGTTATCCTTCTCACCAGGTATGCCCAAATATTTGGCCGATGCTCCAGTCGAAATAATAAGCGATTCGCCCACGATTTCGCCCTTGCCTTCTACTTGCAGCTTGAATGGACGCTCCGACAGGTCAACACTGTTTACCCAGCCCGTTATAAATGTAGCGCCAAAGCGTTCCGCTTGCTTGCGCATATTAGCCATTAATTCAGGTCCTAGAATACCATCCGGAAAACCTGGAAAGTTTTCTACATCAGTCGTCGTTGTCAATTGTCCGCCTGGCTCAGGACCTTCTATAATTAGAGGATTCATATTTGCACGAGCTAGGTAAATTGCAGCCGTTAGTCCCGCTGGACCTGTTCCAACAATAATCGATTTGTACATATCGTTCACCTCAATACTTATTCTGGAAAGCAGATTTATTGTTCCTCATCCTGAGCAAGCTCATGAGAGGCAAATACCGAGCTTATCGACTTCATCTTTTCTTTAATGCCAACCGTCTCATCAATCAGCTTAACATAGCGGCTAATCGTTGATATAGAGACACCATATCGCATGGATACCTCGTGATAGGAAATCGCCTTGCGGTGCATTTTGGCCGTTAAATACTCAAGTGCTGCCGCCCAGCTCTCAAGCTTCGAAAGCTTTGGAATATCCGGGTAAAGCCGAGACAAAAACTCAGTCCATAATGTCATCATATCATGCTGCTGCATAAGATCATAATGCTTGCTCATGTGGTGAATAGCGGTCTGCGCTACCTTCTCCCACTGCTCTTCCCAAATAGGGAGCTGGGACGGGATACGGTTAGGGCCGACAACCGTTTCCTTGCCGTCAAGCACCACTTTGATCTGTTCCTGAACGCCTAGCGTCCTTAAGACAAAAATCGCTATTTTTTTCAAATAGTCATCCTCGTCAGGCTCTGCCAGAAATGAGCGCAGTACATCCTTGACTTCCTCATCGCCAATCATCCCAAAGGCTTGAATAACCTGCAGCTTCGTATTCATATCCCCGTTCCGCAATGCCCAGAAAAAGGACGATCGAACCAATGGATCACTCTTCATATGATCGGGAATGCCTTCCGACGACTTTTCCCAAAGCTTGAACTGCTCTTCGAATGGCAAATGGTAATGATAGCTAAGCGGGGCGGAAAGCTTGCCTTGCTTAACGAGCTCAAGCTGCTCCATGAAATAGTGCGGAATCGTCGAAGCTGGATCCAGCTTTCTGGTCTGCTTCCACAATCGCTCTGCTTCGTTAAAGCGTCCAATATTGCAGGCGGCAACAGCCGCATAATGATATAGACATGGATCCTGGCCCAGCTCATGTTTTTTGAGCAGACGGGTAAAATGACGGTAAGCAGCACTATGCTCTCCTAAGATGCCCATCGTTGTAGCCAGTTTAAACACATGCTCCTCATGGAAAGGCTCTGTTTTTATCAATAATGACACGAGCGGCTTTAATTGCTCTTCATCGCCGTCATGCTGGTAAAAAATCGATAGATTGCATAAGGCATGCAAATTGCCGGCATCCATAGAGAGCACTTCATGGACGCTATCCAAAGCCTTATCAAATAACCCCATATAGTAATAGGCAAGCGCCAAATTATTGCGGGCTGCAAAAAAATCCGGCTGTGCTGCCACAATATCTTCCAACATACGAACAGCTTCGTTGAATCTGCCTTCCTCAAGCAGCATGCGCGCTTGATCATGCTCTACCATGCCGGCTCGTGATTTGATCTTCTTAAGCTTGGTTGGACGCTCCAGCTCATAATGAAGAAGCTCCATCATTTCCTCTGCTTCATCCAAATAATGCCCTTCGTCATCCTCTTGCAAATAATCAATTAATGCTGATTCCGCCTGCTCGAACATCTCCATATTGGCATAATTATTAGCCATGTAGAAGTGGCATTCGGTCATAGAAGGATCAAGCTCCTCCATAATCCAATCCAAGATTTCATTTGATTCCTTGTAATTGCCCATTTCGGAAAGAATACCAGCCATATTGCAGTGGTTTACAGGATTATTTGGTTCATATTCTACCGCACGCCGAAAATATTTCAGCGCTTTTTCATAGTGAAATCGATCAAGTGAGCGAACTGCCCTTTCAAAAAAAAACGTAGCGTCCCAATTTACCGGGATAACATTCGTTTTCTTACTTATCGCAACGTGATTTTTTCTTGCCAAGACTTTAGGCACCTCCCTCATTGCGCTTGATTCGATTATACCATAGCGCAGTCTATCCTAGCATGCTATTCCTTATGGAAAGCAGAAACGCCTTCAGCGTCTTAATTAAATCGAGAAAGCGGACAGCTTAATGGCTGCCCGCACATAAATTCGTTATATATCGAAGCGACTAAATCGTTCATTGGCTGCTTCTTATATTTTAAAATTAAACGCCTCTGTTTTTGAACAACGTACTAATGGAGCCTCCATCCAAAATAATGCGAGTCGCTTCGGCCAGCAAAGGCGCTACTGACAAGACTTTAAAGCGTCCGGAAGCGGACGGTGGCAACAAAATTGTATCTGTTACAATAACTTCCTTAATGCTAGGATGGTCTAGACGCTCAATAGCTGCATTCGAAAATACAGGGTGCGTCGCGCATACATATACATCCTCTGCTCCGCGGTCTTTAAGACCTTGGACAACGTTGACAATAGTAGATCCTGTGTCGATCATATCCTCAATAATAATTGGAGTTTGACCTTCAACATCACCGATAACATGTGTAATGGAGGATTCATTGTGCGCAGGACGTTTTTTAATCATAATTGCAAAAGAAGTATCCAAATAGTTAGCCAGCTTCTCAGCAGTGGAAGCACGGCCGGCATCCGGTGAAACAACGACCGGATTTTTTATATTTTTCGATTTCAAATAATCGCTTATAAGATCAAGTGCAGTCAAATGATCTACCGGAATATTGAAAAAGCCTTGAATTGCAGGTGCATGCAGGTCGATCGTCATTACGCGATTCGCACCGACAGTCGTTAAAACATCAGCCAGCATTTTCGCAGAAATCGGCTCGCGCGGAGCTGCTTTGCGTTCCTGACGGGCGTAGCCATAGTAAGGCATGATTACATTGACCGTTCTGGCAGAAGCGCGCTTCGCTGCATCAATCATAACTAGCAATTCGACAAAATGTTCGTTAATCGGATGGGAAAAAGACTGAACAAGAAATACATCACAATTCCGAATAGTTTCCTCATAGTGAACATAAATCTCGCCACTCTTGAATCGAGACAGCTTAATCGCTCCCAATGGAAGACCAAGCTCCTCACTTATTTTCTTAGCCAATACCGGATTTGACGATCCTGAAAATATACGCACCTTGTCGCTTAACATGATACCCTCCTGAGCGTTTCAACCAATTAATTTCAAGCTACTCGTCCTATTATACATCGTATTTACGAATTTTCAAAAAACAAATATAATTATTTTTCGACAATCATATGACAGTGTTATCTCATCTTATTCGTGGTCGGTTTCCCGTAACGTGCCGATAACTCTTTCATAAGCTCGTCAAGCGGCAGGTTTTGCTGGCGCAGCAGCACCATCAAATGAAAAATCAGGTCGCTTGCTTCGGAGCGAAGCTCGTCATTATCATCGTTTTTAGCGGCAATAATTACCTCTGCAGCTTCTTCGCCAACCTTCTTCAAAATCTTATCCAAGCCTTTGTCAAACAAATAGGACGTATAGGAGCCTTCCGGACGTTCAGCATATCTTGCAGCAATAGAGCTCTCTACCTTGCCCAGCATCGCGAAGCGATCATTGCCCTCAGCCGCTTCAAATTGTCCTTCAGAGCCTTCCACCTCAATAGAGTTTGTAAAACAGCTATAGCTTCCTGTGTGGCACGCTGGCCCCTTCTGCTTTACTGTCACAAGCAATGTATCTCCATCGCAATCATAAGACATCGATACGATTTGCTGCGTATGCCCGCTCGTTGCCCCTTTATTCCAAAGCTCGCCGCGCGAACGGCTCCAAAACCAGGTTGAGCCCGTGGACACCGATTTGTGCAAAGACTCCTCATTCATATAGGCAAGCATAAGAATATCCTTGCTCTGGGCGTCTTGTACGATTGCAGGAACAAGTCCGTTCTCATCCCATTTGATCTCATTCATCCAAGCAGCCATTAGCGCACCTCAATCCCTTTTTTTTGCAGATCAGCCTTAACCTCGCCGATCGTCATTTCCTTGTAATGGAATATCGTTGCAGCAAGGCCGGCATCCGCATGCCCGTTCTCGAACACATCGTAGAAATGCTCAATTTTCCCCGCTCCGCCCGAAGCAATAACCGGTATGCCTACAGTATCCGAAATAGCTCTCGTAAGCTTCACATCAAAGCCGTCCTTCGTCCCGTCGGCATCCATGCTGGTAAGCAGCAGCTCGCCTGCTCCAAGCCGTTCTGCCTCCTGCGCCCATTTCAAGGCAGACATGCCTGTTCCCTGACGGCCGCCATGCGTATATACTTCCCAATCCTGCCATTCCTCATTGAACTTGGCATCAATGGCTACGACAATGCACTGTGAGCCGAACGTGCGCGCACCTTCCTCAATCAATGAAGGATTTTTGACAGCGGCCGAATTAATACCAATCTTATCAGCACCTGCACGAAGCAGACGCTTCATATCCTCTACCGTTGAAATACCGCCGCCCACTGTAAAAGGGATCGAAACCTCGCTTGCTGTACGCTTTACTACTTCCAGCATCGTTGCGCGGCCTTCTACTGTTGCCGATATATCAAGAAATACAAGCTCGTCTGCGCCTTCCTTGTCATACGCCGCAGCCAGCTCGACCGGGTCGCCCGCATCGCGCAAATTAACAAAGTTGACTCCCTTAACGACTCTGCCGTCCTTCACATCAAGACATGGAATAATTCGTTTCGCCAGCATCAATCATCTCTCCCTTATGCATTCTCTATTTGTCGCCTGTCAATTTTAAGAAATTGTGAAGCAGCTGCATCCCCGGCTTGCCGCTTTTTTCGGGATGGAACTGCATGCCGAACACATTGCTTCTGCCGACAATTGCCGTAACATCGCCATAATAGTCTGTTTTTGCGAGCAAATCGCTGGCCGTCTCTGGCAGCACGTGAAAGGAATGGACAAAGTATACATGCTCCTCAGCCATATCTGCAAAAAGAGGCGAAGCGGAGTCCAGCAGCGCCAATCGGTTCCAGCCCATATGCGGAACTTTGAAATCGCCTTTGAACCGCACAACCTTGCCCGGCAATAAGTTCAATCCTTGATGAGTGCCATATTCCTCACTCTCGCCAAATAACAGCTGCATGCCTAGGCATATGCCCAGCAGCGGCTTTCCAGAGGCTGCATAGCTTTTTACTGCCTGGTCAAGGCCGCTGCTTTGCAAATTATGCATAGCGTCTCCGAATGCGCCTACGCCAGGCAATATCGCCCCGCTTGCGCCGGCAATGACATTCATGTCGGCAGTAACAACTGCATCATAACCAAGCCGTTCAACAGCCATGCTTACACTTTGCAAATTGCCCATGCCATAATCAATTATGGCGATCATCCTACAACAAACCTTTCGTTGAAGGCACGCCCTGCACCCTAGGATCAATACTCGTCGCCTCATCCAGAGCACGCCCAAGCGCTTTGAATACCGCTTCAATCATATGATGCGTATTTTTGCCGTAATGAACGATAACATGAAGCGTCACCCGGGCCTCAAGCGCAAATTTCCACAAAAACTCGTGAACAAGCTCAGTCGTAAAGCTTCCAACATTTGCAGCTGGGAATTCAGCACGAATTTCTAGATGCGGACGATTGCTCACATCGATAATAACTTGTGCCAACGACTCATCCATCGGCACAAATACGCTGGCATAACGCTTAATGCCTCGTTTATCTCCCAATGATTCACGCACCGTCTGGCCCAGGCAAATGCCGATATCCTCTACCGTATGATGGTCATCTACATCCACATCGCCATTGGCGTCAACATGCAGATCGAATTGTCCATGCTTCGCAAACAGATCCAACATATGATTCATGAAAGGAACATCTGTTTCGAGCTTTGTATCACCAGTACCATCTAAATTAAAAGAAAGCTTGATATCCGTCTCGCTTGTTGTTCTGGATACGGATGCTTGACGAGTTTTCAATTCTGTCATGTTTGTTGACCTGCCTTTTCTCGTATTATATAAGTTTCTCGAAGAGTATCTATTAGCAATAAAATGGTACAAAGCTGCGAGCAAAATTGGACTTACGACCGCTGTTGTATTCCAGTTTTTTCGACTTCCTAAGACATTTCATGGATAAAACCGCAATACAAAGGCGGCCACTATCGTTTCTTCAGTTCCAATCCTGCTCTCCGCTTTGCCCTTTCATTGCTTCCTGAGAATTGCCACTTGGCGACACTCTCTCTCGTTCTAATTGCCTCTTTCCTTCTCCAATCTTATCTCAACTGCGCGGGCATGCCCTTCTAAGCCTTCATGGCGGGCAAGCGTCATAATTTTCTCGCCGCTTGCTAAAAGTGCTTCCTTGCTATAGTATATCAAACTCGACTTTTTCAAGAAATCATCCACATTGACTGGAGATGAAAATCTAGCCGTGCCATTTGTTGGGATAATATGATTAGGACCTGCGAAGTAATCACCGACTGGCTCGGAGCTGTAGGCGCCCAAGAAGATCGCACCCGCATTTTCAATAGAACCAAGCAGGCTCATCGGATTATCTGTCATAATCTCCAGATGCTCTGGCGCGAGCTTATTGACTACCTGAATGCCCTCTTCTAGAGATTGTACTAGAAGAATTGCGCCGTACTGGTCAATGGAGCTTTGAGCGATAGACTTGCGCGGCAATACGGACAGCTGGCTCGCAACCTCAGCCTTTACTGCCTCTGCCAACGAAGGGGAAGGTGTCACTAATATGGCGGAAGCCATCTCGTCATGCTCAGCCTGCGACAGCAAATCTGCTGCCACATAGGCAGGATCAGCGCTGTCGTCAGCAAGTACGACAATCTCGCTAGGGCCTGCGATACTGTCAATATCGACTACACCATATACAGAGCGCTTGGCCAATGCAACATATATATTGCCTGGGCCGCAAATTTTATCGACAGGGGCAATTGTTTCTGTACCGTAAGCTAACGCAGCTATTGCCTGGGCCCCGCCAATGCGATACATTTCTTTCACGCCAGACTCAGCAGCTGCAACGAGAATATACGGATCAATACCTTGCTTTCCGCCTGTTGACGGAGGCGTCACCATTACAATTTCTGGAACGCCGGCAACTTGCGCCGGTATTACATTCATAAGCACAGAGGACGGATATGCTGCTTTGCCGCCAGGCACATAGACGCCCACGCGCTTTAACGGGCGCATGATTTGTCCTAGAATCGTGCCATCCATCTCCATATCCATCCACGAGTTGCGCATCTGCTTCTGGTGGAAACTGCGGATATTGACTGCTGCTTCACGAATGGCGATCAAAAAATCCTCATCCACCTTTTCATATGCCGCATTGATTTCTTCCGCAGTTACGCGAAGCGAAGCAGCTTCAAGCAGAACGCCATCAAATTTGTTTGTGTAGGCGAGCAGCGCTGCATCACCCTGCTCCTTAATATCTGTTACGATCTGGGCGACAGCCGCATTTTGCTCCGGGCTGCCGTATTCCACTTCCCGCTTTAATCCGAATTGATCGGGACGCATAATACGCATGGTTCACTCGCTCCTTTCCAGGTTTAAACTATTTATTTTTTAGCAGCAAGCGTCTCTTGCAGACGATCGCAAAGCGATTGAATGCTGTCATTTTTCAAACGGTAGCTCACACGATTGGCTATAAGCCTGCTCGTAATGCCAAATATAGCTTCCATTTCGATGAGCCCATTCTCGCGCAGCGTCTGCCCTGTTTCAACCATATCCACGATGCGGTCTGCCAGCCCGATCAAAGGAGCTAGCTCGATGGAGCCATTAAGCTTAATGACTTCAACCTGCTGGCCCTGCTCGCGGAAATATGCAGAGGCTACGTTAGGATACTTTGTAGCAACGCGCGGATTCATCGTTGGCTTCCAGTCGGGAAGTCCGATAACGGACATGCGGCATTTGGCTATTTCCAGATCCAGCAGCTCATAGACATCCTTTTTCTCCTCCATGAGGACATCCTTGCCGACAATCCCTATATCTGCTGCGCCATACTCCACATACGTCGGCACGTCCACCGGCTTCGCCATAATAAATTCCATATTTGCATCCGGAAGCTCTATAATCAGCTTGCGCGTATCATCATAATCCGTTGGAATCGGAATGCCCGCTTCGCGGAAAAGCTTAGACGCTTGTTTATATATACGCCCTTTGGGCATTGCAACCTTCAATATTTCCTTTTCGCCATTCGACATGCTAGCGGCCTCCTTCTTCTGCGTCGGCAAATACTAGCACTGAAGCAAAGTCCATGCCTTTATACCGGACAGGTTTTCCATGCTTGCTTTGTGCCAGCAGCTCATGATCAACAGCCTGTACCCGCTCCGTGACTACTGTCGAGCCGCTGCTGCGCAGCTGCTGTGCTTTGCGTATCGCCTCATCGCGTCCATGCTGATCATACACGATTAATGTGCGCTGCACCTCTTGCTCTGCCTCCGAGCCCAGCAGCTCAATTAATCTCGTCGTTTTAAGGGCAAAGCCGGTCGCTGCTGCCGGACGTCCAAATTGTGTCAGCAAATTGTCATAACGCCCGCCGCTTACAACCGGGAAGCCTAGATCGGCAGCATAGCCCTCGAAGGTCATTCCTGTGTAGTAAGTAAAATCTCCAATCATCGTCAAATCAATAAGTACATGCTCGCATACGCCGTATGCCTGCAACGCATCCCAAATATCGCAAAGATGGACAATAGCAGTTCTGGCTGTCTCATCCTTGCTGATTTGCAACGCTTGGTCGCAAATTTCTTGTCCGCCGCGCAAACGCAATATTCCTTCAAGCTCTTCTTGCAGCTGCTCATCCAGCTCCAGCTGGCGCAGCTGCTCTCTATAGCCGACATAATCGCGGCTCAGCAAGCTGCTCTTCAGCGATTCCTGCGCCTCTACGCGACCTGGCAGCGATGCTGCGAATAAACTGTTCATAAAGCCGACATGGCCGATCGCAATTTTGAAGCGTTCAATACCTGCTGCCTTTAGAGAAGCGATAGCCAGCGCAACAACCTCAGCATCTGCTTCTGCCGAAGAATCTCCTACCAGCTCCACCCCTGTTTGAAAAAATTCTGCCTCGCGGCCCGCTTCCTCTTCAATCGAACGGAATACATTAGCATGATAGGACAAGCGAATCGGGAATTTTGTTTCTTTCAGCAAAGAAGAGACTACCCGCGCTATCGGTCCCGTCATATCGGAACGCAGCACCATTGTAGTCCCGCGATTGTTAAGCAGCTTGAACAGCTTCTGGTCAGACGTTGTGCTCGCTGTTCCGACCGTATCATAGTACTCCATAGACGGCGTAATGATCTGCTCATAGCCCCAGCCCTGCATGCAGGCCAGCACTCTCGATTCGATATAGCGCAGCTTTTGTACCGCATTAGGAAGATAATCTGTCAGCCCAAGCGGCTTTTCAAACATTTTTGGCTTACTCATCTATTTTCACCTACTATTACTTTAATGTGTTAAAGCATTAACTTGTTAATATATTAGCAAAATAAAGATATTTGTAATACTATCATGAAACAGCTTGCTCCGTCAACTTGCAGCAGACGGCATATCCAAGGTTTGGCGTTGGGTTGCGGGGTGATTTGAGCGCATATAAAAATGACCCCGCCATCCATCCTGCATGAGGAAGGCGAGGTCATCTCCGTACTAGTCCTTACAAGATAGGTATTCTTCGATCATCCTTGCTGCTTATTGTTGCGCTCGATGGTCCTTATAGGGTTGCCTCCTACAAAAGCGCCTGCCGGAACATCCTTATGAACGACAGAGCCGGCTGCAATAACCGCATGATCACCGATCGTAACACCTGGCAAGATCGTCGTATTTGCTCCTATCATCACATTGGAGCCTATACGCACATAGCCCAGCCTGTATTCTTTAATTAAATATTCATGTGTAAGTATCGTTGTATTATAGCCGATTATGGTGTTGTCTCCAACCGAAATGCGCTCCGGAAAAAAAACATCTACCATAACCATTAGCGCAAAGGCCGTATGCTTCCCAACTTTCATCCTCAGCAGATTGCGATAAATCCAATTTTTCCAAGAAAGAAACGGGCAATATCGGGCCAGCTGTATCCATATAAAATTCCATATCGCTTTGATGCGGCTCACCGTGGAATATACCTGCCACAACGAGTTCGGACCTTCTACCGGAAAGCGTTCTACATCCCGCAAGAGCTGCTCACTCCATTCCGACTAGTGCATATAGATCACGCATATCGTCAATGACATGCGCAGCTCCTGCAGCATGCAGGATGCGAGCTCCTTTAAGCGACCACGATACACCTACCGAAATAGCGCCCGCCGCATTGGCCGACTGTATATCCACTACACTGTCGCCTACCATGAGTGTTGAGGAGGCATCGGCATTCAGAAGCTCTATCGCCCTGGCTACAGGCTCAGGATGTGGTTTAGGATGCTTCACATCGTCTATCGTCACTACGGCGTCGACGTAATCAGCAAGGCCAGTAAAAGCAAGTCCCCGCTCAGTCGTATACCTCATCTTGGTTGTCACTATGCCAATTTGGATGCCCTGCTCATGCATGCGCTTGATAACCTCTTGCACATTGTTGAATAAAGTGACGTATTCATCGTGAAGCCGTAAATTCACTTCGCGATAAGCTGCTACCAGCTCTGTTACATCCTCATAGCCCGAAAACTTTTTCATCTGCTCGGTCAGCGGCTCACCCATGCTTGGGATAATATGCTCTCTGCCAAAGCCTTCAGGCACTACACCCTGCAGCGCTTCGAGAAAGGAAGTAATAATAAGCTCGTTCGTGTCTAATATCGTTCCATCAAGATCAAACAATACTGTTTTTATTTCAGACATTATTTACTCCTTACCAGCTTGCACAGCCTCTCCGTTTCTTTCCGGTTTAGTCGTTACGATCGGATCATTATAGTAAGTATTTGCCCAGCCTTTCACACGGCGGACAATAATAAATATGATCGCAGCAATAATCAGCAGCAAAGCAAGCAGCTGGGATATTCTTATATTTCCATACGCAGGATCCAAGTACCCCTGTCCCTCGAATACTAAAAGCATTGGCGACCATAGCGCATCCATAAACGATGCCAGCCATTTCGGCCCCATAAAGGCCAAGCTGTCGATGCGAAGCGCTTCGATAAAGAAGCGGCCAATTGAATACCAAATAAAATAAGTTGCCATCAGCTCGCCAGTGCGTAAAAATGATCTGCGGCGAAGTATGAACAGAATAACGAGCCCTACTAAACTCCACAGTGACTCATACAAAAATGCCGGATGGCGGAAAGCGCCAGCTTGAATCGCATCATCCACAATAAACATTTGATCCACAATAAAGGATGGAATATGTAGCGTATTGCGCAAAAACTCTTCACTTACTGGACTTCCGTATGCTTCCTGGTTCATAAAGTTGCCCCAGCGTCCTATCATCTGTCCTGCCAGCAACGACGGCACACAGATGTCTACTATGCGCCAAAAGCTGTAGCCTTTATAGCGGGAATAAATAATTCCGCAAATAAATGCGCCGATAATGGCTCCATAAATGGCTATGCCGCCCTGCCAAATTTTAAATATGTCCCAGAAATTCCCCTTGTAATCTTCCCATTTGAAAGCGACATAGTAGATCCGTGCTGCAATTATGGCAGACGGCGCTCCGAACAGCAGCAGATCCATAAAGAAATCCGGTTTGATTCCAAAGCGTTTACCTTCCTGCACAGCTAGCAGCAAGCCGACCAAAGCGGCTGTTCCAAGAATAATTCCATACCATCGCACTGGCAGCGTGCCGATGTGGAATGCTATCGAATCAATAGCTAATGTATGCATCTTAGCAATCTTCCCCTTGTATTTTATTGTAACTAGAAATACTGCTTTCTAATCGTTACCTGACTTCAAAAGGATCAATCATAATCATCCATATCATCTGCAATTGTTTCAGTCAGCTTATTCGTAAATTGCAGCGCTGCATTATATCCCATGCGCTTCAATCGGTAGTTCATCGCGCCCACTTCAATAATAACAGCCAAGTTTCGGCCTGGTCTAACAGGCACTGTTACTAGCGGAATGTCGGTATCGATAATTTTTGTCTTCTCTTCATCAAGTCCAAGCCGATCGTATTGCTTCTCCGGCTGCCAATTTTCCAGCTTGATAACCAGCCCTATTCTTTTATTCGTGCGAACTGCTCCTGCTCCAAACAATGTCATCACATTGATGATGCCGAGTCCTCTAATCTCCAGCAAATGACGGATTAATTCCGGTGCGGTTCCATGTAAATGCCCATCGGATGTTTGTCTAATCTCAACCGCATCATCAGCGATCAGCCGATGGCCGCGCTTGACAAGTTCCAGCGCCGTCTCGCTCTTGCCGATACCGCTTCCGCCTGTAATCAGTATGCCTATACCGTATACATCAATCAGTACGCCGTGTATTGTGGCAGTCGGAGCTAGCTTATGCTCCAAAAAGCCTGTAATGCGGCTGGACAGTATAGTCGTGGCAATCCCGCTGCGCAGTACAGGGGTATTCGTCTCATTAGCTTGTCTGATCAGTTCTTCGGGCGGCTCTAAATTTCGTGTCAAAATAATACATGGGGTATCCTCATGACATAATCGAACCATCCGGTTCATTCGCTCTTCGCTATCAAGCATATTCAAAAAGGATACTTCCGTTCTTCCAAGCAATTGTACCCGCTCGCTCGGATGGTAATGGAAGTAGCCTGCAAGCTCTAATCCCGGCCGGTATAAATCATCTACCGTAATAGCACGCTTCATACCTTCTTCGCCAGCCAATATTTCTAGGTGGAAATGCTTGGCAAGCTCTGAAACCTTTACTTTTTTTCTAGACACTGCGTGGGCCTCCTTCATGTCGCTAACCTTGCTACATGCTACTCATTTCAAAATTATCCAGTGTATTCATCGTAAAGGAAAAAAGCTCCGAACGCAACGTTTGGAGCGATGAAAGCAAAAAAGAACCGCTGAAACGTTCAGCGGCTCTTCCTTATAGGATAATGGCAAGTATTAGTTCTCAAAAATGTTAAGCTCGGACTCAACATCGAACAAATGAGATTTGTTCATATCAAGTGCAAGTTTTACGCTAGCGCCATCACGGATAGTGGAACGGCCGTCTACGCGTGCAATTACAGAATCACTGCCGATACCGTTTAGGTATAGGTACATTTCGTGACCAAGGTTCTCAGCAACCTCTACGTTAGCATTAACGATAGTGTTAGGAGAAGCCTCTAGGAATACTGGCTCTTCATGCAAGTCTTCTGGACGAATGCCAAGAACAACTTCTTTGCCGATGTAGCCTTTGGAACGCAATGTAGCTGCGCGGCCTTCAGGAACAACTACGTCTACGCCAGTTGTTTTGAAGTGAACTGTTCCGCCCGCTTCAGACAAAGTACCTTTGATGAAGTTCATGGAAGGAGCACCGATAAAGCCAGCAACGAACATATTAAGCGGGTGATTGTATAGCTCCTCTGGAGAAGCTGTTTGTTGAATGAAACCGTCTTTCATAACAACGATACGGTCACCCATTGTCATAGCCTCGATTTGGTCATGCGTTACATAGATCGTTGTAGTTTCCAAACGCTTAGTCAATTTGCTGATTTCTGCGCGCATCTGTCCACGAAGCTTGGCATCCAAGTTGGAAAGCGGCTCATCCATCAAGAATACTTGCGGCTCACGAACGATCGCACGGCCTAGAGCAACACGCTGACGCTGACCACCGGACAAAGCCTTAGGCTTACGGTCAAGCAAATGCTCGATATCTAGAATTTTAGCAGCTTCACGAACACGCTTGTCGATGTCTGCTTTTTTGAATTTACGAAGTTTAAGTCCGAACGCCATGTTTTGGTAAACGTTCATATGCGGATACAAAGCGTAAGATTGGAAAACCATCGCGATGTCGCGGTCTTTAGGAGCTACGTCATTAACTAGACGGTCGCCGATGAACAATTTACCTTCCGAAATTTCTTCCAAGCCTGCAATCATACGAAGAGTAGTCGATTTACCGCAGCCAGACGGTCCTACCAATACTAGAAACTCTTTGTCCTTAATATCTAAGTTAACATCTGTTACTGATGCTTTGTCTGAACCTGGGTATTTTTTGTAAATTCCTTCTAAACGTACGCCTGCCATTTTATTTCCCCCTAAAAAGAATTTCGATATGCTTCTATCTTATCCCACAGCAGGGCCAATGACTATGCACATACTTTACAAAAAATCTAATTTCTTTTCGTAACTTTGTACAAAAGCAAAATTATTTTAACTAAAACAGCATCGCGGAACAGTCGTACATCAAGTCCCGTTTCTTGTTTCAGCTTATCCAGACGGTATAATAACGTATTTCTATGAATATATAATCTTTTTGCAGTTTCGCTGACATTGCAATCAAGCATAAAAAATGCTTCCAGTGTAGCAAGCATTTCAGCCTCAAGGAATAGGTCGCCTTTTTTTAACGATTGCTCCAAATATTTGGCGCGCTGCGCTTCAGGAATCGCATTGACGATCCTTTCCAATTGCAGCATCCATGGCAAATGAATGGAGGTGCCGACGTGAAACTTGCGGCCCAAATTAATAGTCTCGCGTAAAAGCAAAACCGTCTCAACCATGCTGTTGGCCGGCGAAATTGGCGGAGCTACTGCCAGATGGCAATCCTCGAGCCACTCGCTGACCAGCATTTCATTGAGGCCATGTGCGATTGATGCCAGGCTTTCCTCCAAGGACTCCTCCTGATCGCTGTCATAGGCGTCCTCTTCATCGCGCAGCAGTGATACAGGTCCCCATATAAGCCACTCTTTGTTTTTGAGCGGAATGAGCAAGATGTCGTCCGCAAGAAAAGAGCGAAGCAGCTTATCGAGATCCATATATGTAGCTTGAAGCTCATTAGAAGTGTTAGATTGCTCCATTACAAGCAGAAGCGGAATCATCTCCGCGTACATCCGGCTCCCCATAACGAGATGATCAGGCAGCGAATGCGCTGGCTCCGCTGAGGCCAGCTGCTTAAGCAGCCATTCACTTATTTGCATTGCAGCTCTTTCAGTTTCCGATAAATGCTCGTTGCTGTTCAAAGACTGCTCAGCACATGCCTGCTGTATAAGGCAGCTGATTAGCTCTTTCTCGGTTGCGCTTAGATCTGCACGTGGTATTACTATCAAATCCAACTGCTCATCGTGAGCAGCGACTACAAAACGAGCGCTATTTTCATATTCAGCGTAATCTCCAGCTTCGGGCTTGCCGGTTGTCAAAGCCTTGTTGCTCGTCCTATCTGACTGTGCTTGAACATTCTGCCACTGTTCGAGCGAGCAGGAACTAACTTGTATCGAACAGTTCAATATCGTCTGTAAAGCATTTATCCATTCCGTCTTGCTCATGTTCGATCTCCACTCTCCATACTAAATAGCGTTGTGTTTGTCATTGCATTGTACCACAATAACGCCGCTAATTCAGCCTGTTACAAGCAAAAGGATAATAGAAAACAAAGCAAATATGGCAGCTATTAGATACAAAAAGGAAACTGCTTGGACCTGGGTTAAGCCCCATCGAAGCAAAAAGTGATGCGTATGCATATTATCTGCCTGATGCAGAGCTTTGCCGGATAAAAGCCTTCTGGTCATTACATATAACGTATCTGCAATTGGCAAACCTAGCGCGAGAAGCGGTATAAGCAAGGATATGGCGGTAGCTCGTTTAGAGGTCCCGTGAACAGCAATAACGGCTAACAGGTAACCAAGGAAGGTAGCTCCCGCATCCCCCATAAAAATCCGCGCCGGATAAAAGTTATGCAGCAAAAATCCGACTGATGCCCCAACGGCTATAATAGCCAGCACGGCTGTTTCTAGTTGGCCTTGGATAACTGCGGCAATAAAAAGCGTAAGCGAGGACACGATGCTGACGCCGGAGGCCAGCCCATCAATGCCATCCATAAAGTTGAGCATATTTATAAGCGCGAATATCCATATTGTAGTCATCAGCCAAGCAAGCCACGGGGAAAAAATATAGTATTGATTATTGAGAGGAGATGTAATCCCTGTAATCATAATATTGTACAGCGATGGTATGGAGGCAGCCCCCAAATATAAAATAACTCTCGGCCATACCGGAAAATCCTTGCCCTGCGCTTTCCAAGCATCATCACATAATCCAACAATCGTTAAAATGCCGCCGCCCAATATAACGGACAGGCTCAAAGGAGTAATGCCATTTACAACTAATAATGCTATTACACAGCCTCCATATATTGCGGCTCCGCCCATTAATGGAATTGGCTGATGGTGAATTTTTCTTTTATTAGGCCGATCGACGAATCCAACCTTCAGTGCAAACCGCCGTAAAGGCGGCACGGCAAAAAAGACAAGCAGAAAACTGATAAGTGCAGCTGCTACATATATCACGACTGATCCTCCCTATCCGCTCAATATCATATTAATTGATGCCGTTCACTCACTGCCCGTGCAGTTTTGGAGAATGGTAAATCGCACATTTCTGCTATGACATACAGCTTGAATTTTCAGAAGTCTGGCATTAGCCTCAAACTTTTGGAAGCTTATACAGATTCCTTCCTTAATATGACCCAACCTGGGGAATAACATGAATGATTTTAGTAAAAATATTGTCTGCAGCAAGCCGCTTAGCTCAACTCAACATTTTATATACATATATTGAAAAAGTTTGTTTGACCGTCTACTTTTTTCATGGTACGCTACAAAACAAGAGGCAGGATACTTACGATATTTTATTTGAGTTTGATTGTGATCAGGCCTAATGTTGATTGCTACTATTATTGTTGCAGCTTGCTGCAGATCGCTATATCTTGCTTGCTTCCTACTTCTATGAAGTTAAAGACAATATTAAGGAGATATGAAGATGTCAGAAATAGTTGTTATATCTGGAAGTCCCAACGCAACATCCCGGCTTAATGGTATGATTGATTTTGTAAATAAGCAGCTTGAGGACAACGGCTTCTCAACAAAAACAATTACGGTTGTTTCGCTGCCGGCAGAGGATCTGGTTCACTCCAGATTTGGCAGCCCTGCTATTGTTGAGGCGAATAAACTGGTGGAGGAAGCAAATGCTGTAATTATTGCAAGCCCTGTTTATAAAGCATCCTACACAGGCGTGCTCAAGTCTTATATCGATTTGCTGCCGCAAAAAGGCTTTGAGGGCAAGCTGATTGCTCCATTATTCATTGGCGGATCGCTGGCGCATCTGTTATCTATTGACTACTCCCTTAAACCGGTGCTGTCCACGATGGGCGCCAAGCATTACGTCAACAGCGTTTACGCCACTGACTCGCAAATTACTAGAATTCAAGACGGCACAAGCGATACGAAATTTGATATTCATGATGATTTGAAGGAACGGCTATCTGCTGCTGTACAAGAGCTTATTCAAGAGTTGAAGCTGCGCAAGCAATTTTTTCAAGGATAATAGCTTTCTAATTCCAATAACTGCTATAGAAAAGAAGCAAGCGAAACCTATTGCATAGGTCATGCTTGCTCCTTTTTTATATGGCAGCTGGGCTGCTTAGCGGTCAGACATTCCGCTATTATGCGGGAAATCGCCTTTTTGAGGCGGTAAAGTGACAGTCGTTCCGTTATTGATCCGCTAATGGCATAATAAGTGCCGCTTAGAGCCGAATAGCGGAATATGTGACCGCGAAATTGAAAAATCTGCGATTTTAAGTCCAATAACGGAACGTGTGACCATGTCGCATAGATCCTTCAAAAAGTAAACACAAAAAAAGAAGGGTTTCCCCTTCCCTGCATTTTTAAGTTAACCAGTAAAACTGGTGAGCCATGAAGGACTCGAACCTTCGACTCCCTGATTAAAAGTCAGGTGCTCTACCAACTGAGCTAATGGCTCATAATAATGAGTTAATGGTGGAGGGCGATGGATTCGAACCACCGAACCCGAAGGAAGAGATTTACAGTCTCCCGCGTTTGGCCACTTCGCTAGCCCTCCATGTAAAGCTTCTCTGTCGAAACAGAAAAAAATAAAGTGGTGGCTCGGGACGGAATCGAACCGCCGACACGAGGATTTTCAGTCCTCTGCTCTACCGACTGAGCTACCGAGCCTTACTTTATATAAATGGCGGAGCTGACGGGATTCGAACCCGCGGTCTCCTGCGTGACAGGCAGGCATGTTAGGCCTCTACACCACAGCTCCAGATCTAGATGGTGGAGGCTAACGGGATCGAACCGCTGACCCTCTGCTTGTAAGGCAGATGCTCTCCCAGCTGAGCTAAGCCTCCATCTAAATAAAGAAAACATTAAATTGGTAGCGGCGGAGGGGATCGAACCCCCGACCTCACGGGTATGAACCGTACGCTCTAGCCAGCTGAGCTACACCGCCAAACTATAACACCGATTATGTATATCTCCAGCATGATCGGTGACATGCTAGTAGATCAGGTAGCGGCATCGCCAAATGCCTGCACACAATCTCATTGCGTCAACAAAGCTTGTCCGTTGAAGCAATAAAGCTTGAGCCCTG
>NZ_JAZHCT010000042.1:0-43590 GCF_036541265.1 Paenibacillus sp. IITD108
TCCTCTGCCTTAATCATCGACTTGCTCGATCAGCTTTTGTAAGACTCTCTCTTGAAAGAAGAATCGGAATAATAAGAATAAAAGCAAAGCCAATAAAATCAAAGGCCGCAAAATGTTGTCCCAGCCACAGCGCAGAAAGCAAGGTTGCCACAATAGGCTCAATTGATGAAAGTAAACTTCCTGCAGTTGCACCGACTCTTTTTATTCCTTCCAAATAAAATACATACGACAAAATCGTTCCGAACAGCACGAGCACACTTAATGACAGAAACACTGACAAATCATAATTCACTTCGTAGATCCACGGCTTGAACAAAACAAATAAAGCTGCCCCGGCGATCAGCATCCCCCAGCCTGTCACTATCAGCGTATCATGCTTCCTCATGAGCCGCTGCGGCTGAATGCTATAAACAGCAAAGGATGCAGCGCTAATTATTCCCCATATTAACGCTTGCGCAGAAATGACAAGATTATCTATGTTCCCATGCGTTGCGATTATAAAAATCCCGATAATAACGAGTAAAATCGATAAAAGCTCAAGGCAGGCCGGTATTCTCTTCGTCCGAAAAACAACATAAATCATTATAAAAATAGGGCTTATGTAGCTAATAAAGGTAGCGGTTGCTGCATTGGATACCGAAATAGACGCAAAAAAAGAATATTGACATAAAGCAGTGCCCACGAGTGCAAAAATAAAAATAGGAACAATATTGTTCCGGTCCTGCCAAATTGAAAAGATAGCTGCTTTTCCTTTTCTGAAGCAGGCAACTAGCAAAATAATTACCCCAGCACTTACTAAACGTACAGGAACAAGCCACTCTGCTGTAACAGCTTTGCTTTGAAATAAATATTGACCGCAAACCCCTGCTAAAGCCCAACAAATCCCCCCAAGCATGGCAAATAGATAACCTGTTTTTTTATCAGACTGTTCTCCACTTATCACTGCCACTGCATCCTCTACTGTTTAAAGTAATATACACTCTTCTACTTTTCTAATAGTAAGCTGGAAGCTGGACAATGTAAGTAGCCTAGGCTACAATCTTAATGTTAATGTCATTAATAAATCGGCGCAAAGGAGGATTACATACAATTGCTGTCCGTTAAAGTGCCTGACAATCTTTTTACCTATTTTGATCAGGCTGGGAAAACCGTCACATTTTCTGCCGGAGAGCCTATTTATATGCAAGGCGAGCATGCCAATCTCTTTTACCTGATAAAAAAAGGCAGGGTCAGAGTGTATTACATATCGAGCAGCGGAGAAGAATTGACACTGGAAATAGTTGAAAAAGGCCGCTTCGTTGGTGAATCTTCCTTTCTTGGTCATTCCGTTATGCCGACCTCTGTCAGCGCAGTCAATGATGTTGAGTTAAGCTGTTGTACACTAGAGCATTTATATCCTTATATCCATCAATCCAAAGAGCTGACGATGATTATGTTTCAACTGCTTTCTTTTACTTGCTCCAGACTGGCTAATCAATTGAAAAGAGTAACCTTATACAATCGGTTTGAGCGAGTTGCCAGCTTCCTGCTGGACGAAACAGAAAATCCAGATGCTGATCGCAATATTACATCGGCCTGCATCCCATATTCTCATGAAGAGCTGGCTGTTTGTTTAGGTCTTAATCGTGTAACGGTTACGAGAGTTCTTAAGCGATTTAAAGAGGAAGGCTTGATTGAGCTGCAGTATAAGAAGGTAATTATTGTCAACCGTGAGGGGTTAGCTAACGTACTACGGGATACTAAGCTTACCAAAAGATAAGCGGCCCGTTTAGAGCCGCTTATCTTTACTTTCCCTTAATGAATGGCGCCTGAATTAGGCGCTGGCATTTGTGCACCGCTTGCAGGTGCGTAAGCTTGCAATATTTGCTGCATATCCGCTTGGTTTAATTGAGGAACCTGATAGTATCCTCTTTGATTTTGATACATAAACAATTCGTAAGACATTTCAATAAAGTTTTGTACCTGAGAAGCCAATACACGTCTTACGACTGGGTTAGTCGTCTCCAAAGCCGATTTTGTCAAAAGCGAAGCATGCGATTTAATATGACCTTGCATATAGTCGCAAATGTTTTGGTCTTTTATTTCAGAAAGTGTCTGCACAGGTTTACATGGCTGGCTTGGCTGCATGCCATATACAGGCTCTAGAACATTATCAATTAAATAAGTGGACGTTTTTTCACTTGGTGCCTGGCCAGTTTTAAAACATTCTACAGTAATATTATATTGTGACTCCATGAATTGATATTGCTTGTCCAAAATTCGTATCAATTCCGGATCTTGAGCATACTGCCTGTACATCATAAATTGATCCAACGCGCCGATTGCACAGCTTAGCACTTCGTGCACATCAAATAGCTCATGCCCCCCATGATTCATATTTGCTGCTACTTGAGAATTTCCATTTTTTGTTGTTGCTTGTTGCTGTTGCATTGTGACAGCTCCTTTTATTTATAATTGTACTGATATTCCTAATATGGTTTAATGAGGTTTGGTTTATGCGAACTTTTGCATTCACAATTATTGTGAAAAATATTGTTCCGCATCATCTTGCCTTTTGTCTCACTAATGGTTTGAACAGATCAGCTTTATTCGTCTTGTTCGTTTTGTTCGTTTTATTCGTATTCCCTTTTTCTTCTTCTTTTTCAGGCGTAACTGCAAAAAAGGTAAGCAATCCTCCTATAGCTCCCAGGCTGGCCATCGTGCCGAACAAAAGCCAATGACCGCCCATCATTAATAAGGAGACGACGGATGGGCCAAGCGTTACGCCAATGAAGCGCATGCTGCTGTACAATGAAGTAATGGTGCCTCGGCTGTCCTTTTCAATGCCATTAGTAATGAGCGCGTCCATACAAGGCAGTACCATCCCTACCCCAATCCCGCTTAAACTTAAAAAACCAATCATGAAATAAATTTCGCTTGAGAAGCCCGTTATAAGCATCGCTGCTCCAAGCAGCACCATTCCGCTAAAACCTAGCCATTTCATCCTCGTTTTATTTTGCCCAATTATTTTTCCGCTGCCATAAGAGGCTAGACAAAGAAGAGCTAGCGGAATAGCTAACACATACCCTTTTACTGCACCGTGCAAATTATATTTCGACTCTAAAATTTCTGATAAATAAAACAATACCCCAAAAATGACGAACATACAGATACCGCCAATTGTAAATATTGCATAAAGCCAGCGCCCTTTTTCCTTTAATATATCCTTGATTTCTGATAAAAAAACTTTTAACTCCTTTTTAGAGCTCTGTTCCTGCTTCTTCGGTTTTTTAACAAGAAATATGACTAACCCAAATGAAATGACACACAAGATTGGAATCGCAATAAAAGGGGCGTACCATAGCAACAGACCTAAATACGCGCCCAGTATCGGACTGACCACCTTGCCAAATGTATTGGCGGTTTCTATGATGCCGAGTCCTTTGCTTGCTTCTTTTTCATCTTTAAACAGGTCGCCAATAAATGGTATAACGATAGGAAAAGCTCCCGCTGCCCCTACTCCCTGCAGTAATCTGCCCGCCAATATAACATAATAAGCGCTGATCCCTTCCATAAACCATGCAGCCGCTACGCATATCCCGCCTCCAGCTGCTGTTATAAGCAAACTGGGAAGAATAATTATTTTGCGTCCAAACCGATCTGATAAATAGCCTGCAATTGGGATCATCACGATCGCAATTAAACCATATACCGTAATGATCATACTGACTTGAAACGCGCTTACATGGAGCTCTTTAGAAATTTGGGGCAAAATAGGTATGAGCATGGAGTTGCCAAGCGTCATAATTAGCGGAATAGAAGCTAGAGCAAAAAGAGCCCCTTTTTGACTCTTCATGGACGACCCACCTTTTTTGTATTCACATGCTGATTATTGTGGTTTCTTTGCCGGTAATTATTCACCCTGTGAATTGTCTGACAGTAATAAGGCTGCAAACATGGACGTATATGCCCTTTGGTAAAGAATAACACTTTGCATTGTATAAGGATAAATAACCCAAGCATAAAAAAACGCAGCCATTCTGTAAAGAATGATTGCGTTTATATATTCTTATTGCCGTAACGATTCAGTCATTTTATTCGCTTTCCACATTACAGTAATGACAAGTCCGACAAACATGACAACAGCGGAAAATATATAAGGATAATTAACATTAATATCGAATAATATTCCGCTTAACGCAGGTCCGACAACCGTACCCAGGCTTGTGTAGGTAGAGTTCATCCCAGCGACGAAGCCCTGCTCCTTCCCTGCTGCTTTGGATAAAAACGTCGTTAACGCTGGACGGAGCAAATCGAAAGCCAAAAAAATAAAGGACGTAACGATTAGGACGAGCAAGAAGCCTGAAATCATCGTGGATACGACAGCCAGTCCCGCTCCTACAATCAAACAAAGCTGAATCAGCTTCTTTTCTCCAATGACATCAACCATTTTACTGAATAAAAATACTTGAACGATAGCGCCGAAGATTGAGCTGATCGTAATAATCGAGGCGATATCTTTAGGCGTAAAACCAAATTTATGGTCGGTGAACAAGCTAAATACGGTCTCGTAAGCAGACAAACCGAAAGAAAGAATAAAAACAATTACAAATGCTACAAAATATAGCGGCTTGACTGATTTTTTTAAATCTTTAAAGAAAGTCGATTGCTTGGCATGTCGTGATATTTCTGCAAGCTGTTCCTTTGATAAAGGCTCCTTCAAAAAGAAAATGGATGATATACATGCGACAAATGCAATAGCAGCAGCAAAATAAAAGGGGGCGCGTACGCCTAATTCAGCTACAAAACCGCCAATGCCCGGCCCAATAATAAATCCGGTGCTAATCGCAGCTGACATATAGCCCATCGCTTTTGGCCGTTCTTCAATGGAAGTGACATCCGCAATATAGGCAGTAACGCCTGGCATAACAAACGCGGCACTAATGCCGCCCAATACTCTGGACAAGTATAGAACAGGCACATGCTCGCCTATACCAAAGATTAACTCTGACAAACCGAAAAGAAAAAGGCCGATAATAATCATTTTTTTGCGCCCGTACTGATCCACCCAGCGTCCTGCGAGCGGAGACATAATAAGCTGTGCAATAGCAAAGGCTGCCATTAAATAACCCATCGTTTGACCATTCAAATGCATGATATTTATAAACGATGGCATAACTGGAATAATAAGACCGACGCCAAGAAATACGATAAATATATTGCTAAGTAAAATAACTAATACGAGCTTTTGCTCTTTTATTGATTTTTGCATAGTGAAACTCCTCTTTTGTAGCATCAACGATGTGTAATCCCTCTCCAAAATACGCGCCATGAGGATTCTAATTTGGTGCGCAGCCTTTGCTCATCATTGCCATAAACAAGCTCCATCATTATCGAATCCATTATGCCTAAAAAAGCATAGGTTGGCGTCATTGCTTCATCTTTCAGAATTGTATCGGCATCAATCCACTCCTGAAACTTGCTTTTCAGAATAGCCTGCACCTTACTTTCAATATCGATAACGTCGTATTCGATCTGTTCGGCGAGATGAGCCGGTGGGAAAAACGTCATTCTTAGCCAAAATTTCATTTGTTCATCTTTTTGAAAAAGATCGATTATGAACAATAAAAAGCCATATAGATCCTTCTCAGGCTGCTGTGAATCCTTCTTATTGAAGTATGCCACGATGGCGGACCATTCACTCTCCTTCACATCGCGCAGCACTTGAAGAAACAGATCGTCCTTTCCTTTAAAATGGGCATAAATAGATTGCTTCTTCATCCCCACTTCATCTGCTATTTGAGAAAGCGACGCGCCTTCGTATCCATGAATAGTAAAATACTTAAGCGCAGCTTCTTTGATTTCATCACTTTTCAGCAGTAACACCCCACTTTTTAACGAACGTTCGTCAGGTAATATTATCAGAAAATAAATGGACAGGCAAGTATATTTTTTGCAAAAAAAATTGCCACGCCTTTAGCGTGACAATATAAGCATAGATTCAAGCTGACATACGCGCCTGGAAAGAATAATTTGAGTACATCGATGGTAAATGTCCCATTTGCGGTTGAAACGATTTCCCATATTCCCCAATTGCCGTAACCTGAGCCGGGTGATCCATTTGAATCAGTCTCAGCACTGCTTCTACTTCGCCATTCAAATAGGCTTCAGCAAGCTTCTTTAGTCCGGCAGCATCCGAATCCTCTATTATGAACTGTTCCAGATTGCTCTCATACTGCAGCCCTTTAAGATTTTTACGCGCTCTATGATAAGCAGTTTTAACTGCACCTTCTGTTGTGTTAAGCTTTTTTGCTGTCTCGGCTGAGGAGTAGCCAAGCACGCCCCTCATCAGAGTGACTGCTCGCTGCAATGGGGTCAAGTGCTTGATAAGAAGCTGAAAGGCGATCTCTAAATTAAAACGGCTAAAGCTTGAATCTGTTTGCTCGCTGCATTGCTCTTGATAGCGATTCAAAATACGATCAAAAACCTTCTTTCGGCGGACATGATCAATCCAGGTGTTTTTTGCTGTGCGCAGCAAAAGCGCTTCAATATTGTTATGCTGCTGAAGGTTAATCGACTCGAGAAATTTTATCCATGTGGCCTGTTTGAGGTCGTCGGATTCCCAATCGCAATTTGTAAGCGACAGACAGTATCTGCCGAGAGAAGCATTCAACTTCTCTATATCTATATTTCCCTGCTCCGATAGTTGAATGGGTTGTTTCATTTTCCGAAATCACTCCTTAACCACTTTTAGTTCTATCTTATATGTAAACGATTCATACATGCCAAACGTTACGCTGCTTTGAAAAAATAAAAAAACTATTTTTAGGTGAAATCCGTATCCTTTTACATAGCTCATTCGTTTACTTGTCATTCCATACTTTTGAGGAGGAAAAAACAGTGAACAATTACGTACCTTATGTTGTTGAACAGTCCAGTCGCGGTGAGCGTTCTTACGACATTTATTCGAGACTGCTGAAGGATCGCATCGTGTTTGTCGGTTCGGAAATAACGGATACGCTCGCGAATAGTATTATCGCACAATTGCTATTTTTGACGGCAGAGGATCCGGATAAAGATATTCATATGTACATTAATAGCCCTGGCGGTTCTGTGAGCGCAGGCTTCGGCATCTATGATACGATGCAGTTTATAAAGCCTAAAATCCATACCATATGCACAGGCTTTGCCGCATCTTTCGGTTCCATGCTGCTGCTGGCTGGCGCCAAAGGCTATCGCACCGCTCTGCCCAATAGTGAAATTATGATTCATCAGCCGCATGGCGGCGTTCAAGGCCAAGCAAGCGATATTGCAATCAGTGCAAGGCGTATTTTAAAATTACGGGAGAAAATTGTTCGCATTACGTCTGAACGCACAGGGCAGCCAGTCGAAATAATCGAAAGAGATATGGATCGCGATTTCTTCATGACCGCTGAGGAAGCGCTGGAATACGGCATTATAGACAAAGTGCTCACAACCAATTAGATGCTCATAGAGCGCAAAGGCTGCCAATATTGCTGGCAGCCTTTGTATTTTGATCATAAATAACGGTCAAACCAATCACTGGTCCTCTTAAGGCGCTCCAAGCGCAATGATGGTATTCCGTTTCGTGGCAGCGCATGATTGGATTTGGGGAAACGTACAAATTCAGTCTCCTTTCCAAGCCGCTTCAGAGCGGTATACAGCTCTTCTGCCTGGCCAATAGGGCAGCGCAGATCCTGCTCCCCATGCAAAATAAGCAAAGGTGTCTGTATATTTTTCACATATGCAAGCGGCGATCGGGCCCATAGCTTTTCAGCATCCTCCCAGGGATTACCTTCTATCTCCCCTTCAGTATATGAAATCCCTATATCGCTAGTACCGAAAAATGAAAGCCAATTCGAGATGGAACGCTCAGTAACCGCTGCGCGAAAACGGTCATTTTGCCCGACGATCCAGCTCGTCAAAAAGCCGCCATAGCTTCCTCCGCATACACCGAGCCTGTTTTCATCAATAAAATTATAATGGCTTAATACGTAATCAACGGCATCTAATAAATCCTCATAATCCCGACCGCCAAAGTCGCCCCGGCACGCTTGTGCAAAATGCTGGCCATATCCAAAGCTGCCGCGCGGATTAATAAATAGAATGCCATATCCTTTAGCTGCTAAAGCTTGAAACTCGTGGCTGTACGAATTCCCGTATAAAGCATGAGGACCCCCATGAATATGAAGCAGCATAGGGTATTTATCACCGCTTTCCATTAGGGAAGGCTTCATAAGCCAGCCCTGCAGCTCCCATTCGTCAGCGGTCGTAAACCAAAAAGATTGTGGCGTGCTAACTTCCTTCTCTCTCATTATTTGATCATTCCACGCCGTTAAGCGCAACTCTTTCTTTGTAAAAGTATCTATTCGATACAGCTCTCCAGGACTAGCCGCATCGGATGAGGCGGCAATTATATAACGTCCATCCGCCGATATGGCAAGCTGATACACATCCCTATCGCCGCTTGTTACCGCCTCATAGCTGCCTTTTCTTGAAAAACGGTAGACATGAGCATTGCCGTGCAGCGAGCCAATCACATACATTGGCGATTCATCGCTTACGCTGCCATACAACGGTGCAGGCGAGGTTCCAAATGATTTCATATCGCTCAGCACGACGTTCCCAATTTGCATATCAAGTTGGCTATTTATAATAGCCGGTAATCCGCCGCTTGTTTCGATAGTATACAAGTTATTATGTGTAGCACTGCCATAAGCCCTGTCATTGGCGATGAAATCTATTGTATCACCTTTAGGCGAGTAGCTCGCTTGACTAATAAACAAGCTGGAATCTGTTAATTTAACAATCTTTCCATCAGATATATTAATTTTATAAATATCGCAGAAGATAAGCAGATCAGGATCAAGAACAGGATCATCTACGATTTTGGCCAAATAAGCCAGCTCTTCCCCATCTGGTGACCAGAAAGGCTGAGAAGCAACTATATCGCCATAAGTCAGCTGTTGCGTATGGGTACCCTCAGCTTCTATTACAAAAAGATGTGTGTATCGGCCATCCCACCACCCGGAACCCTCTGCTCTCGGGCTTGTTCGCGAGAAGGATTGCCCTGTAATGGTTTGTTCGTTCGATTTTCCTATTCCGGAAATTTTCTCTGCTTCCGCTTGCGTACGAGCAGTGTAAGCAATACGCAATCCATCCGGTGACCAAACAAATGTTTCTACCCCATACTTGGCACTCGTTAACTGAACCGCATCTCCTCCTTGCCAGGGCTTGATCCAAATCTGCTTTCCTTCTGCACCAGGTCGCAAAAAGGCAAGCTTTTTACCGCATGGCGACCATATTGGAAGCTCATCTTTATCTCCTTCAGTAAATGAACGGTCATTACAGCCATCAAGTTCAACAAGACGGACATTCGATCTGTAACTATTGTTTTCTTTATCCGCAGTTTTAAAGATGTAAGCTATCGTACCGCTTTGAGAGTTTACAGACGGATCGCTAATCCAAGCGTATGCATATAGATCCTCTGCCGTTATAATACCTTTTCTAATCATCATTTGTTCACCTGCCCGATAGACGATTCCTCTAAAAAAGCGATTGCGATCGCAGCCAGCATCGCTATGCCATATGGGAGCGCCTGCTCATCCAAATCGAACATGGGATGATGCAGCGGATAACTCGAATACGGTTGATTGTCGCAAACCCCCAAACGAAAGAAAACACTGGGAACGCGTTCGGAATAATAGGCAAAGTCTTCACCGCCAGTTGAAGGTTTAGCATATACCCACCTTTTTTCGCCGAATAAGCGCTCGCTTGTTTGAGTGACAAAATCGACCATTCTTTCATCATTTACGACGACAGGATAACCGATCGAATAGCTGAATTCATAATCAGCTCCGTATGACTGTGTAACGCCGCGAATAATAGATTCAATCAGCTGCGGCATTTTTTCACGCACAGCCGGACTTAACGTTCTGACAGTGCCTGCCATATTGACATCCGGTGCGATTGCGGCGTCCATAAATCCGCCTTCAATTTTGCCGATCGACACGACAACCGGCTCCAAAGGATCGACCAAACGGCTGGCGATATGCTGAAGAGCATTAATCACTTGAGCTGCAACTGCGATAGCATCGATTCCTTCATGCGGACGTGCTGCATGACCGCCCTTGCCGATAATTTTGATACGAATGCTGTCTACGGAAGCAAATGCTACGCCTTTCGCAACTGAAATCGACTTCGTTGGCAAGCTGGGAAATACGTGCAAGCCTGCCATCGCATCCACCTTGGGATTTTCCAGCAAGCCGTCCTCAATCATAGCTTTTGCGCCTGCCAGCCCTTCCTCTGCCGGTTGAAACACGAATTTTATATTGCCCTGCTTTGGTTTTTCCAAGCTTGACAATAATTGCGCTGCGCCCATTAGCATGCTTGTATGCGCATCATGTCCGCATAAATGTGCTTTCCCGGCTATGGCAGATCGGTATGATACAGTTTTCTGATCTTGGATAGGCAGTGCATCCATATCCGCTCTCAAACCGATTGTAGGTCCAGGCTTCTCACCTCTTAAAATAGCTACAACGCCTGTTTTTCCTACCTGGGTCCTCACTTCCAAGCCAAGCTTAGTCAAGTGTTCGGCTACAATTCGCGACGTGCGATGCTCCTCAAATCCAATTTCGGGATGCTGATGAAAGTCCCTGCGCCAAGCAACTGCCTGCTCCTTTAACTTTTGCGCCAAATCGATAAGTCCATCCAATTGCAATGCGGCATCCTCCTTTTTGTATGCTTCTGCTTAACAAATCTATGTAGATTGCACCAATAAACATACTCTTTTTTCTAGTATATTATAGCGAACAGCTTTCGACACATCAATACAATTCACATTAGAATACTAGGATTTAATGCAAGACTGCAGCCAGATTGCTGCAGCCTTCCCACAAAATTGCTGTTTTCAATATTTCACGCCTGCAGATCCTAAAAAAAGGCAGCCGCCTCTTTAGCAGTACGCTCCGGTGTTTTCAACGATAAATATTCACCGTGCAGAAAGGTAAATACATTCATATCACTTGTCCCCAAAGCGCCCAATGTAAGTCTTGGTACAATTCTAATATGTGCTGGATAGGCAGCATTGGCTTTCTTTGGAAGAATGATCATCATATTAAAGCTGGCTACACCGATCTTTTTGAAAAGTGAAAAGAAGCTCAGTATGCTGGATGCCAGATCTCGCCAATCCTGCTCCTGTAATTGCGCGATAGCAGGCATATGTTCAAACAGGCCTATAAAATCATAATGGCTTTTTGGCGCATAAGCATGGAGCCAGTTCATCGATCCTTTGCGTCCTATCCATCTTTGCTGCAGCTGTTTTTCCGTGTCTAGCAAATCTGCATAGAAAGATGTTCCGAACTGATTATAATAGCGCTCACTATGCATAATGGCTTTCTGATCATAATTTGTAGGCTTTTCAGATGCTAGAACGTGTAAATGCGGATGCAGGATGCTTCCGCCAGATGGAGGCAAGTAATTCCAATTAATTGACAAATGATCGGCTTGGTGGTCCGCGTCAATAACCTTTTGCAAATATGTATGAGCGGTTCTCAGACTATCGTAAATAACTTGCTCTGAAAACTGTTCAAGAGGAACATAGTGCTGTTCCGTCATCCTTACGACACCATTATGTTTGGCATAAGGAAACAAATTAGGAAACAGGATTGCCTCTCCATTGGTCAGCTTGCCGTCATTTACTAATTGTTCTGGATAAGCAGGTGTTGCCTTCCATACATTTTCAGAACAAAATGGACATTTGCTGCCGCTCGTGCTGATGCCGACTTCACTATAATCAGACGGCATAAATGGCGCGCCCGGATCAAATAGAATACGAGAGCTTTCTCCCGTTAATGGATCAAGCCTGATTTCTGTTTCCCTGCTAATAAGCTTGCCTTCCTGCATCGGATCGTGAAAAGCAGAAAGCTCCTTATGAGCGTGAAATGAAATAGCCAATAGCCTCTCCCCTTCTCGCATTAATCTCATCATTGCCTGCACTATACCATTTCAACAGCATTATTGAAATACCTGCTCTATTCCGCTGTATTTATGGATCGGATGACGCTCAGGCTCATAAATTTTGGTGACTGCTTCAATAATTTCATTTCTTCTTGCTTCTATTTGATCCTGCGGCAGCTCCACTACTATATTATCAATCGGATAAGGTCCTATGCGCCAATGCCCCAGTACTGCTCCTTTAAATTCCCCGTCAATAAGCAAATACTGCAGCACTTCAAGCCCCTTGTATTGCTTCAACAGCTCATCCATATGGGCTCTTACGATTATATCGGACCTGTCCAGCATGAATACAGCAGAAGGAACTTCAGCGGCAGCAAATTGATGGATATCATCGCTACAGATAAAGCCTTTGCCCAGCTCTGCAGCTTCTGCTTCAACAATAACCTGCTCCGCCAACAAAGTCTGCACTGCCTTTTGGATCGTTTTCAGCGGCAATTGGGACCAGCTCTTTATATTGGCAGCCGTAGCAAAAGCCATTGACCGTATAAAGGTGGCAATTACTTTGGACGCCGCGCGTGCAAACTGATCCTCTCCTGTCTCGACCTTGAACCATTCTGTCTCAAAATCAAACCAGCCAGTATCCCAGTCGGTATCCGGCTGATGCTCATAGATAAGAAAGGCTTCATGCAAAGCTTGAAGCGCTTTCGTTATTTCGGAGGCGCTGTATTGCTGAAGCTCCTGCTTAAGCTGATCTTTGGAAATTCCTCCGGAATGCTTGATCACCTGCCATACATCCTCATGAACAGCGCCAGATTTAGTTAACGGCTTACGGAATGCAGCGGCATAGACAGGCAAATCCTCCTCCAGCACATAGCCGATTCTTCCGCCGCAAAACCTGCCTTTAATTAGCCGGTTGTTTTCCCGCAGCTCGCCTGTCAGCTGTTCGTCTGGGAAGGATGCGCGGTGCACAAGCTTGGGCGGGTCGCCCGGCCGAGTATTATGCACTGGAGAAACAGGCTGCAGCAGCTTGAACAATTGCATATACTCCTGCTCATAATGGAAGCTTTCGATAGGATTAATAAAACGTTGTCTGCTCAGGCGTTCAGCCAGCACTTGCTTCTTCTCTAGTGTAATCATAGCAGCCTCCTAAATATCATTCATCACTTTACAGTCTCACAATTGTACGTCCGCGCAGCTTGCCTTCTACGATTTGCTGCAGAGCGGTTGGCAGCTGCTCAAACGTAACCTCGTGAGCCATACGATTGAGATGCTTCGGCTTCAAATCAGAAGCAAGCCGCTGCCATACCCGCAACCGAAGCTCCATCGGACATTGGACAGAATCGATGCCTAGCCAATTGATACCACGCAAAATAAATGGGTATACAGTCGTGCTCACATCCGAACCGCCCGTTAAACCGCAAGTTGCCGCTGAACCGCCATATTGCAATGAGCTAAGAACATTTTGCAGCGTGCTTCCGCCTACCGTATCTACAGCTGCAGCAAAACGTGTAGAATGAAGCGCTCTTGGCTCAAGTGCGCTCAACTGCTCCCTATCAATTACTGAAGTTGCGCCAAGCTCCAGCAAATACGCATGCTCTTCCCGCTTGCCTGTGCTGGCAATTACCTCGTAGCCTTTGCCTGCTAACATATCTACGGCGACACTTCCCACACCGCCCGTCGCGCCAGTCACGACAACAGGTCCGGCATCAGGTTTTAACCCGTTGTCCTCCAGTCGAATAACAGACAGCCCAGCTGTAAAACCGGCTGTGCCAAGCAGCATCGCTTCCCGCAAAGAAAGCCCGCTTGGCAGCGGCACAACCCAATTTGCAGGAACACAAGCGAGCTCGCTGTACCCGCCATGCCAGCTTACGCCAAGACCATAGCCAGTCACAACAACCTCGTCACCGGCCTTATACTTCGGATCTGCAGATTGAATAACAGTGCCAGCCAAATCGATGCCCGGAATAAGCGGATAGCTCTTTGCAATTTGTTGCCATATGGCAATCATTCCATCCTTGAAATTCACGCTTGAATAGGCAACTTGAATCGTGACCTCTCCTTGAGGCAGTTCATTTTCATGCAGCTTCTTTTGCTCCATCGTTATGGAGCCGTCGTCATGCTGTTCCAATACATACGCTCGAAATGCTTCCATCGCGATACCCGCCTTTCCTTTTTCCAAGCCTCGATTCCCTCGTTAATATTTCCATTTTACCATAAACCTGTCCTCATCACTGCTTCTTATGAACTCGCTGCGATTCCTTTTAGATTTCCTATTTTGCGCCTGGCAACCACCAATTCCATTTGCCAAGCAGCACCATCAGAACCGGAACGAGCACCATTCTGATTACGGTAGCATCGATTAGAATGGCGACCGCAATGCCGATGCCAAGCTGCTTTACGCCGACTACCTCACCAAAAGCAAATGGTACAGTGACTGCGATCATAATGCCTGCGGCCGCGCTTATGAGCCTGCTGATTGAGGCTAAACCAGTAATGACCGCATGCTTATTATCTGATGTAATTTTATATTCCTCGAAAATGCGGGATAGCAAAAATACCCCGTAATCCATACTGATGCCGAACACCAGTCCAAAAACAAATACAGGTATCATAATCGCAATATTTTCAGGCTCGGCCCCGATAATGCCTTTTTGAAACAGCCAAGTTAATATGCCAAACGCTGCACCCAGGCTCATCAAATTCATCATGATTGTTTTAAGTGGAATGAGCAAGGAGCGAAAGGCTACAAGCAGCAGAACATAGGTGGTAGTCAAAATAAACAAAAATACTTTGTTCAGATTCGTAAAAATAGCGTCAAAAACTTCTTGCTCATATTTTGCTTCTCCGCCTATCAAAAAAGGCAAGTCTGCGGAAGCCCTGCCTTCTATCTCCCATTTTCTGAGCCAATCTCTTGTTGCTTCAGCCGATTTCTCACTTTGCAGCGTTACTAGCATAAGCATCCTATTACCACTTTGGTAATAGCGGTATAGCTCTGTATTTGTAAATATAGACTTCACAACTTGTACATTGGAATCAGCCTGCAATTTTTTCACTAGCATATAAGCATGATACAAGTCATCTTTATTAAAGGGGTTGGCAGATGCTTCCGCAATAATCGCAACATCGGTCGTACTAACGGAGGTGAAGTGAGCTTCATAGCTATCAAAGGCGATTCGGGAAGGATAGCTTTGCGGTAATGAGGATGCATCCGGTATGGACAGCTTCATACTAAACAAAGGAATAAAACAGAGGACAAGCAAAAGGATGGCTATAGCGCCAGTAACAACCGGTCTTTTTATCGCAAGGCGGGAAAGTGCAAGCCATATGCTGCGGCGTGCTTGAACAGGTGTTCTTTCTGATTTAATAATCCGCCATAGACTTAACAAAATAATTGGAATCAGCGTAAAAACGAGCATGACCGCTATCGTCAAAACGATTATAGCGCCAAGAGCGACGGAGTGAAACAACGGCAGCGGAATAAACATAATGCCGGCCAGACCGAGAAAAAAGCAAAGCGCAGAATAAAGAACCGCTCTGCCTGCAGAGGCAATGGTAGCATGCAGCGCTTGCTGCACTGGCTTTAGTTGCAATTCCTCACGAAACCTGTTTACAATGAACAGTGCAAAATCAATGCTTAAAGCTAGTCCAACCATAGGGATAACATTAAGCACAAAATTCGACAGTTCTATTTTTTGTCCTACGAAATACATGATCCCCATCGTGCTGGCAACTGTAATAACACCTATCACGATAGGGATTAGCGCAGAAACCAAACCTCCAAAAGCTATCCATAATATAATAAAAGCTATTGGTATGCCAATCCGTTCGGCATGGGTCAAATCACGCAAGCTTGCCTTGTTAACATCAGCTTGAACGACGGGCTTTCCAGTCAGCTTGGCGGAAGCGTACTGGCTTTGCGGCAGCAGACTGTTCAGCTGATCAATAATCGGCGCAATCTGAGAGCCTTTCTCATGAAAGGACAGCAGTGCATATGCATAATTTTTATTCATCATACCTGCATACAGCAGCGGTGATTGGATCGTTTTAACGCTTTTCAGCTGCTGCACATTTTGAAGTGTCTGATCAATATAAGCTCGAAACTGCTTAACAGACGACTTATTTTCAAAGACGATCATTACAGGATCGTCAGGCATATGAAAATCACTTGCGAGCCTATCCTGTACGATTGCGTATGCACCGCTCGGCATGAGCCCATGATCCTGCAGTACAAGCGGCAAACGGACAGAAAAAAAGCCGAGCAGCAGCAAAACAAGCAGCCAGAAGAGCATAATCGATCTGCGATGCTGCATAAGGCTGGAAAGAAGCCACTGAACAACCATGACGATGCTCCTTCCTGCAAACAATACAATCTTGCTTTACTATTCGTTCTGTTTAAGGCTTTAATCTTGTCTTTCGCACTAAACGATATGCGATGAAAGGCATCACTCGGACAATCGGAAGAAGCAGCTTTGTCATTCTCGGCTCCCCGAGCAGCCATTGCAGCATTTTTCCCCATCTTCTTGGACCATTAAATTGCCGCTTGACCGCTTGTGTGTATTTTAATCGCCACTGCCGCATCGTCAGCTCGCCCTTCAAATACTGGTCTGCAAGCGGCGCACAAAGCTCGGCAGAGCGCAAAGCCATTGACATGCCATCGCCGCATAACGGCGGAATCATAACAGCCGCATCGCCTACCGCAGGAAGAGTGCCCCAGGCCTGCGGCTTGCGCCTCAGATCAACCGGCGCTACTGCAGCTTCTGAGCCTTCAATTAATTTGGCGCCTGCGAGTCTTTTTTGCAGTGCGCTGTTGCTTTTGCAAGCAGCTTCGAGCCATTCAGCTACTGATTTTGGTTTTTGGGAAAATGCTCGCTGGCTAATAAGCGCAGCGACATTAACCTTGCCCTCTTCAATAGGGGAAATGCCCAGATAGCCTCCAGGAAAAAAATAAAGCTCTACTGCTGATTGTATGGCAGCCCCATCATAATGAGCCTTAATTCCGACATAAGCATGCTTTGCCTCGCGCTTCAGCCTATTTCTGAAATGAGCTGCCTTTTCTGCCCCTATGTAATTGGAATGCCGCTCAGGCTCAGCTGACGTAAAAGCAACGCCTGCACCGCCAATCGCTCCCCATGCTGAAATTGCAATTTTGGCTTCGAAAGCGATGGTATGCTTATTTTGCACAGCTTCGATACGGTAGCTATCGGCAGCGCAGTTTATTGATCTGACCTTAGCTCCGGTCATCACATGCACGCCAGAGCATTGTGCAGCTTCAATAAGCGCAGCATCCAGCATGAAGCGGCTAATGCCAAGCGCTGCTCCAGGCAGCGGGACAGCCAACTGTTCACCGTTAGGAAGTATTAGATTGGCATGCTTAATAAGACTAGGCTCAAGTGTCATAATTGCCTCTGACAAACCAAGCTTGTGAAGCATTCCTATTGATTCCGGAGACAGAAATTCTCCGCAAACCTTATGTCTCGGAAAGGTTTTGCCTTCAAGCAGCACCGTGCTCCAGCCACGCTCCGACAAGCTTTTTGCAAGCGTGCTGCCAGCTACGCCTGCGCCTATAATGACAGCATCATAATATTGGCCCGACATCGCTATCCACTCCGATTGCTGTTTTTTGATCCGCTGTCCGTAATGATTACAGCATAACGAAATAGCGGACGCCATGAATAATATAGCTCCGGTCCGCCCAGCGCGCCTCGAAGCCGCTTCCAATCATAGTTGCGAAAGCCTTTGGCGACAGACAAAGGTCCATCGTTCAATATGTACCTGTTCCCAGACATGACGCGCGTAGCCAGCCAGACTGCAAGCCACGCCAACGGATGACGATGGATATCATTAATTACAACACCGAGCCTGGCAGCCTTCAGCATGCTTTGAGCGACCCGCGGCAATGCCGCGTCTGCAAAATGATGAATAAATTGCGATCCTGTTACAATATCTGCGCCAGCTGCGGGCAGCTCAAACAAATTACAGCGTATAACTTGAACGCGCGGCTCATTGTTAAAAAGCTGCCTTGCCTCTGCACACGCTTCCTCGGTAATATCAGCTAATGTAATGCGCATATCGATGCCGTTTTTGTCAGCCCAGCGCAGGAGCTGCCTGTTCACATCTCCAGAGCCGCATCCGATATCGAGCACAGCCAACCGCTTTGGCCTCCCTGCCGCTCTCCATAAGCGGCGCACGCCGTACAAGCAAGGCGCTGCTGCTCCAAAGAGGCGGTTCAGCCATCGCAATTGCCGCAAAGCTTCACGCAGCTCTCCTCCGCCCATTGAGCTATCGTCCATCAATTCGTCTTCGATAGCTCTGTATTTAAGCGGCCTAAGCATAGGTTTCATCTTTCAGCTCTGCCATAGCAGAAGCTGCAGCTGGAATATAGCTTATCTGAATCATTTCACAAGTAAGTCCGGGGCCAAATGCTAGGGCAATACCGCTTGTCTTGTCTGCTAAGTTATTAATCAGCTGCTTTCTCATCTCATCGAGCACAAACAGAATCGTAGCAGAGGACATATTTCCGTATCGTTCTAGGATGGTGCGGCTGGGGCCCGTTTGCTCCTTGTCCAGACTATACACCTCTTCCAGCACGTCGATGATTCCTTTGCCGCCAGGATGAATAGCCCATAGCGATGGCAAAGCGTCGCTGCCTTGCAGCCGCTCAATCTGTTCCGGTATAAACTCACGAATAAGCTTAGGGATTTTTGTAGAAAGATACAGATCAAAGCCATAATTGCCAACTTCCCAGACCATTTCTTCGGCACAACCCGGCAATAGAACAGAATGGCTTGTACCTAGTTCAAAGGAAGCCGGGCGGCTGCCGGCCATACTTGATGCAACAACGCAAGCAGATGCTCCGTCTCCAAAAAACGAAGCGCCAAATAATGCCTCGCGTGCCGTAGACGGCTGAATATGCAGCGTGCACAGCTCTACTGTTACGATCAGCACTTTGGCATGGCGGTCATGTTGAATGAGCTCCTTGGATAAGCAGATTGCTTTGAGGCCTGCAGCACATCCAAGAAAATTAAGGGGAATGCGGTTTACCGTCTCTCTAAGTCCAAGCTCCTTCACAAGCAAGGTGTCCAAGCCGGGAAGAAATTGGCCTGTACAGCTGACGGTAATAAGGTGAGTAATTTCAGAGGATTGAATTTGACTGTCTTTTAAGGCTTTTTGTGCAGCGCGAAAAGCGATAGGTACGGATTGCTGCTTGTACATCGCCATTCGCTCTTTCGTTGTCGGCACCAGATGGTTTGCGGCCAGCGAGAAATAACGGCAGCTGTCTGAAGGCTCTAGTAAATTAGGCTCGCAGGTATACCGTGTTTTTACGCCGCACTGCTTAAACAATCGCTTCGCCCATCTTGCTGAATCCGGATATGCATGCAGCGCTTGTGACAGCCGATGAGCAGTTTCATCTTGTTCGAGACGATAATCAGGCACAGCTGTGCCTATCCCGATAATTGCAGAAATTTCATGATTCATATTAAAATAACCTCCCTAGCCTGCACACCATACATAACAAAGCAGACAACCCTGTTTGTACCATCTTATTCGCGGGATTATTGCTATATGCTGGAAATCATATTACACCTTTCGCGCACGATAAAAGAGAGGTCGGCTTTTGTACAAATATAAGAACAAGTGTAAGGCTGCCCTTACACTTGTTCTTATTTTTCTTCGGTAAACGCGTCTGCCAAAAAGGAGCGAAGCTGTTTATCCTTATATAGTTATAGGAGGTTCAAGCCCTGCCTCACACAGCAGCCCCGAGCCTGCTTTCCATTATCGATCGAATATCATGCACCAATTGAATGGAGGCTTCTATCTCGACCTTTCTTGTCGACAAGCTCTCTATGCTGCATCCGATCGGAATCCCTTTTTCGAGGCCAAAATCAAACAGCTCTTCAAAAATTTTGCGAGATTCCTTGACAGACTTTTCAAGTACATCAACAGAGTATTTAAGATCATTATCAAGCCATTTAGGAATGCTGATGCCGAGCCATTTCATAAATTCTAATGTTTTGGCAGAACCGCAAGGCGCAAGATTGAATAAAATAGGCACAAGCTCCTTATTGTTATCCTTGCAATAATAATAATAATCGGACAAGAAGTTTTTTGACGCTTCTACATTATAAGTAGCCTGCGATATAAAAAAGCGGCAGCCGCTATTAATTTTGCTAATAATACGCAAATGCTCGTCATTTTTTTTCATATGGCGCTCTGGAATAACAACGCCGCCAAAAGTCAAATTATTACTGATCTGACTGCTAAGTTTATACGCATCAGCCAAGCTTATATTGACGATTTCCTTGCTCGAGGAAGCTCCTACAAAAACAGAGAAACGGTCCTGCTCTTGCTCAGCCTGCAGCCAATTCGTAAATTGCTCTTCTGTGTTTTTACCTACGCAGCGATAAATAATTTTAGGCATTTGCAGCTCGCTTAAATAATCATTGCTGTATTTCGTAGGTTCAATAGTCGGCAGGTATGGAAAGGGGCGATCCTCATCGATGCGGTCGCTTTCCTCCTGCACATCGTATAAAATCAAACCGTCAATTTGAAGCCCGTGCAATCTTTCACACTGCTTCTGCGATATTTCGGCTATTTTTTCTGGCGTATGAGTATGCTTAGGCGGAGTCATCCCATATGTTAGTATGCCTGGCTCTCTTCTAAGTATTTTTTCTTTTAACATTTGCTGCACATCCTCTATTTGATAATTCCATTATAAACGCATTTGGAAACTAAGGAAAGACAGGCCGCATGTTTGCTTAGCAGCCTGTCTGCTTAGTCGCTCCTCGCCTTTGGCTTACACAGTTGCGCTATGACTGGAACGTGCTATGCTTGTCGCCGCCACCATATTGCGCAGCGCTTCAACTGTTTCTTCCTTGCCGCGCGTCTTAAGGCCGCAATCCGGATTAATCCAGAATAGTCTTGCATCAAGCACCTGGAGCGCGCGATCGATCATGCTTGTCATTTCCTCAACAGCAGGAATTCTAGGACTATGAATATCATATACGCCAAGTCCGATTCCTTTGCCGTACGTGTTCAGCTCGAAGCTGTGAATAAGCTCTCCGTGACTGCGGGACGTTTCTATGGAAATAACATCTGCATCCATCGCATCAATGGAGCCAATCATATCATGGAATTCGCAATAGCACATATGCGTATGGATTTGAGTCGTATTTTGTACAGTGCAAGTCGTCATGCGGAATGCCTTGACAGCCCAGTCCAAATAGTTGGCCTGATCTTCTTCCTTCAGCGGCAAGCCTTCGCGGACGGCAGGCTCATCCACTTGGATCATGCCGATTCCTGCTTTTTCAAGCGCTTCTACTTCTTGTCTGAGTGCATAAGCCAGCTGATAAGCAATCCGCTCGCGAGAAATATCCTCGCGGACGAATGACCAGTTCATTATCGTAATCGGTCCCGTCAGCATGCCTTTTACAGGCCGTTTTGTCAATGATTGCGCATATTTTGTTTCTTCTACAGTCATCTCGTTTACAAAAGCTACATCGCCATAAATAACAGGCGGCTTTACGCAACGGGAGCCGTATGATTGCACCCAGCCGTTTTGAGTAAAGGCAAAGCCGGCCAGCTTTTCGCCAAAGTACTCAACCATATCTGTACGTTCGAATTCGCCATGTACGAGTACATCAAGGCCGATTTCCTCCTGCAGCTTAATCCAATCATTGATTTCATCTTGAATAAAGGCTGCGTACTGCTCTTTCGTCCAATCCCCCTTGCGCCACAATTGCCGCGCTTTTCTGACTTCTGCCGTCTGAGGAAAGCTGCCAATTGTCGTTGTCGGGAATATCGGCAGCTGCCACTTTGCCTGTTGAGCTGCGAGACGCTTGGCGAAAGGCAGCTGGCGCTCCAGCTTCGTCTGAGCTATTAAAGCGACAGCATCTTGAATATCCTGACGCTTGCGTTTGCTGGAATGCTTGAAGGCTTCGCATGCGCGTTCATTTTCCCCTAGCTCTGCACTTATTGCATGCCCCTCGCCATTTGCCGCTTTTGTCAGCCATACAATTTCATCCAGCTTTTCATCAGCGAATGCCAGCGCATCCTTAAGCTCCTTATCGAGCTTCGTTTCAAATTGTACGGAAACCGGAACATGCAGCAGACTGCAGGAAGATTGAACAATGAGCTGATCTTCCGTGACATGCGATTGAATAGCTTTTAGCAGCTCTAACTTTTCTTTAATGGAAGCTTTCCAAATGCCGCGTCCGTCGATTAATCCTGCCCCTAGTACTTTATCCTTTGGAAAACCAAATTTTTTGATGGATGCCAAATTACCGGCAAAACCATGAACAAAATCTAGCCCTATCGCTTTTACTGGAAGCTTGACAATCTCTTCATATTGATCCGCCGCTTCGAAATACGTTTGCAATATAACATTCAGATTCGGCGCCGCAGCTGCTAACTGTCCATAGATGTTTGACAGCCGCTTCACATCCTCAGCGCTAAGCTTTGTAGAAATAACTGGTTCATCGATTTGCACCCATTGAACGCCTTCTTTTTCAAGCTCCTGCAATACTTGAATGTACAGCGGAAGCAAGCGCTCGAGCCACGCGTCAAATTCGGCAGCAGCATAACCTTTGGACAGCTTAAGGAATGTTAAAGGACCAATAATAACCGGCTTGCCCGCAATCCCTAGCTTTTCCTTGGCCTCGCGATAAGCGAGCAGCGGTTTATTTTCAGTGAGGAAGGGCTCTGCCCCATCCAATTCAGGCACAATATAATGATAATTCGTATTAAACCATTTGGTCATTTCACTAGCGGCTGCATCCTTAGTCCCGCGGGCAATACCATAATAGACAGACAGCGGAACGTTTCCACCGTCATATGCAAATCGTTTTGGCACTATTCCAAACATGGTCGCCGTATCTAAAACTTGATCATAGTAGCTGAAATCATTAACAGGAATAAGCTCGATTCCCTTCTCCTGAAGCTTGCGCAAATGCTCCAAGCGCAGCTCCTGCAATTGCTGCTGGAAATCTTTTTCCTCCAGCTTGCCTGACCAAAACGCCTCCAGTGCTTTTTTCCATTCCCTATGCGCACCTATGCGAGGATATCCCAAAACGCTATTTTTAACCATATCATGAGCTCCTTCACTACTTGTTACATGTAAGATACCACGAAAAGAATGCTATAGTGTAACTGGATTATGCTATGGTTAGATATAACTAAAAGCTATAACGGAGATGGCAGGGCTTCGTTTTTTTATAAGCAGTAACCAAAAAAAAATCAAAGCTGACCACGAAAAAAGCAATCATCCTATAGCGAGCTGCATGCTCTAAGATCATTGCTTTCTCCTGTTATTTTGTTGTTTTTTCTTGTGCTTGAAGGTGAGCCGTGAATCGCATTTGCTTAATTTCCTCTTTAGACAGCTCAGGAAGTGATAGATCCGTCTTTACGATAACGAAGCGGGAATCTCCATCCCATTTAACCTTGGCTCCGAACGTTTCAAGTACAAGCCGTGCCGGGATATACGTTCTTCCGCCAGCAAGGCGAGCAGGCGTATTTAACGTTTGCTTTTTTCCGTTAATATAGACATTTTGGGAATCTATCTTTAATTGAATGGTAGTCTTGTCTTTACTTGCCGTTACTACTCGATTTACGGGATCCCAGTTGATTTTGGCCTCCAGCTTTGTCAACAGCTCGCGGAATGGCACTAAAGTATACTGATTTTCAATTATCGGCTCGTTCTGCAGCTTTTGCAGCTCATTATTCCATACAATAGCAGCCTTATATCCGACTTTATCAGCTGGAGCAACTTCATCAATGAGCCAGTCTCCAACTTTTGGCAGATTTTCGCGAATTGGATTACTTAAGAAATCAATCCATTCTCCTGTATTGGCATCAATTGATGGATGAACCCCATTGTAGAACAACGGCACACCGGGCTTGATTCGAAGCGTATAGTGAAGAATAAGTACACCATTCTTTCCGGGTACATACTCGCGATTCAAATCATATAAGGACAATAAACGTTTTTGTGCCAGTTCAATCGGATATCTAGGCACAGCTTTATCTGCAAACTTTGGCGGATCAGCATAATAAAGACTTGGGAACTTCCCTTTTGAGTCCAGTACATACCTATAGTGAAGGGAATAAGCCAGACGTTTGCTGGCAGGTCCATTCTCCTCTGCCCAATGCAAATACGGTTTAATTTCATTAATAATAATTTTCGCCGCTGCCGGTGCAGTAATAAATTCGCTCTCACCTTCAAGCGCATCATTGACCGCATAAACATTATTTGTCCAATACACTTCGTAGGAGGCAATTTCGCCTGTAACACGATCTACTAATATAGCCATATGATTACTGTCATCACGATAACCGTTATGAAGTCGGTCATAATGCACCCAATGGACTGTTTTCTCTTGATCTCGAGTATTGTATTCCGATACCGGATAACGGTCGTGAATCCAATCATCCTTAAGCTGCCAGCTTTGCTTGCTTGCAAACTGATCTGCAATGGCGGTTGCTTCTTCAAAAGAAATTTTCTGTTTGCTTTCATCATAAGGAGGCTGCATCAAATCTCCCGTATATTTGTATAAACTGTATTTCACTCTGAAACTCGTCAGCTCTCCATCAACAGCAGATATAGCCAGTTCACCGGTATGGCGGGCATTGCCATAAAAGTCCTTCTCAACGGTCTTGAAGGTAAGCTCCCAGTAAGCACCATTAAATTTAGCCGTCACCTTTGCGCCTTCTGGCAGCAGCAGCAGCTCCTCGGCACGTTCAATAGCTTGATCAGCATTATTTATTTTAAAATCGTTTATACTTGCGGCATAAGTAGCTGCAGGACTTGTCAAATCCACTGCTCCTATTGCCAGCGCCGCTGCAGCTACTAAGGCGCAAGCCCGCTGCACAGCCTTTTTCTTTATAGATCTATGCATGCGTTTTGTTCATCCTCTCTCCTTTAAAAGATATAATCATTGCATAGTTAGACGTTATGTACTACAAAAAGTTTCCAAGGATTTAATGAATTAAAAGCAATAAGTTACGTGGAAATAGAAAAAACAAAAACCCGTGCAATGAAGCGCTTTTGAGCGCTGTGCACAGGTTTCAAAATTTCTAGTAATTTAATCAGCCGACAATTGCTTTACCAGTTCATCCAAACTGATATCAGCCAGGGATGACAACAGCAAGTCATAGTTTTCAAATGTCATATAACTGGTCACTTCATTAGGCGTAACTACTGTCTTGATGCCAGCACACTTCGCCGCAAACAATCCATGCCTGGAATCCTCAAAGGCAATCGCTTCAGCCGGCTTAATCTGCAGCCATTCTAGCGCTTTTAGATATAACTCTGGGTTAGGCTTTACCTTCTCTACATCGTCAGCAGATGCAATAAATTCGAAATAATGCCCAATATTAAATGCCGTTAAATATTTTTCAATCCAATGTCTGTGTGAGCTGGATGCGATTGCTAAACGCAAGCCCGATTGCTTGGCTGCAGCCAAATAATTCTCAATGCCTGGCCGCAGCGTTTGCTTCACCATATACTCATTATGCTTTTCAGCTGTAAAAGCTTCCAACTGTTTATGATCAAATGACCGTTTCGTTTGCTCCTCAAGATTTATATGAGGATTAAAGGCTTCAAAGCCTGTTCCAACGCATTGCCCCCAAACCTCGAGCGGCAAATCAACATTATAGCTGCTATACAAATCACGATAAGCGTAATACCAAGGTGTCTCCGTATCCACTATGGTTCCGTCGAAATCAAAAATAAGAGCTTTAATCAATTGGCTTCACCTATCCTGTCCTCTCTCTTATTTAAAAAGCAAAGAATTATTTTATCTACTCCCTACTATATCATTTAATTTCAATCGTTTCATTCGTTTTATATCTCCATGCTTCGCTGGCTGTCTCGGGCTTATGAAATATACTTTAATATGCCAATACTAGCTGCATTTCTTCAATTTGTTTAGGAAACTTACATTGGAAAGCTCTTGACGCGTTCCACATGGGTACAGAGGCAGGTATCAACCAGCATATATTGCTTGTTGCCCTGTCTACAAGAAATCTACAACTTCAATAGATGGTCAGTCGTTCCGCTATTTGGCCCAAAATTGCAGTTTTGAGGAGGTAAAGTGACACACGTTCCGCTATTGGTCAAAAAATCAAAGAAAAAGTCCCGTATAGAGCCAAATAGCGGAATGTGTGTCCTCGTAATTAAAAAAATGGCCGTTTTTAGGCAAATAACGGAATGTGTGACCATCTCCATTCATTGTGCACATTTGGTAAGCAAAAGAAAAGGGATCGGAGAGCAGGTTTGGGACTGGAGAAGCGGCAGCGTCCGCCTTTGTAGGCTAATTTTAACCATTAGTTTGGCACAATTCGCAAAATATTAGGCTCCACGAACACTTGTCCATTCTGCCTTGACAGCAGGCACCCAACAACAGCAACGCAAAAAATAGCCCATCAGGCTGCTTGGCGCAGCCTAATGGGTTAATTAATTGGATGCTATACATTTGTAAGCTACACATTTGTAAGCTATAAAATGTCAGCTAATGTCAGCTATAGAAGCTTGCCGCCTTTTCTATGAAATGCTTGCGATCCTCAGTCAAATCATCCTCATAGTAAATCGCACCGACGGGACAAGCCGTTTCACATGCACCGCAGTCAATACATACATCTGCATTAATAAAATACTGGTCTTCACCTTCCGCTATACAATCGACGGGACATACATCAACGCAATCTGTTGCTTTTTCTCCAATACAAGCTTCCGTTATTACAAAAGCCATTCTCTTCACACCTTTCACCATGATCTGATTTCTTGTGCAAAAAAATAGTAAATGGATATTGCGGCTGCTATTTATCGGAATTCGCTATTCAAACTCGATTTCCTTCTTGTCTCTACTAAAAATAATATGCTTTTCACTCAAAAACTTGACCAAAATCTATTTCCTGTTTGATCGCAGAATGTTACTATGTAACAAGCATAGTTTTAGGTGCAATAGAAATACATATTAGTAATTACATTTTATTAGAGAAAGAAGGTTGATGAAGCTGTTTAGACGTATTATGTTGTTTCTGCTAACTAATATTTTAGTCATTACAACGATTTCTATTATTTTTGCTGTTTTTGGCATAGGCAATTACATTACGGAGGATGGCATTAATTTTGCATCCTTGCTCGTATTTAGTGCTGTTGTCGGTTTTACCGGGTCATTTATTTCCCTTGCCATGTCCAGATGGATGGCTAAAATGGCGATGCGCGTTTCCGTTCTTGATCCTAGTAAGCCTCTGTCTTCTCAAGAGCGCGACATCGTTGAACGGGTACATTATTATGCGCGTGCTGCCGGGCTTACTCATATGCCGGAGGTTGGTATTTATCAATCCCCAGAAGTAAATGCTTTTGCAACAGGCCCTTCCAAGAAACGCTCACTCGTAGCTTTGTCTACAGGGCTGCTTGATCAATTGGACAACGATGCGGTTGACGGCGTAATCGCCCATGAAATTGCCCACATCGCAAACGGCGACATGGTAACCATGACGCTGCTGCAAGGTGTCGTCAATACATTCGTCGTCTTTTTATCTCGTATTGCAGCTTATATCGTATCCAGCCTTGTCAAACGCGATGAGCTTAGCGGTATCGTACATTTTGTATGTATCATTGTGTTTCAGATTATTTTCTCTATACTTGGCACCATTGTCGTCATGGCATTTTCCCGATATCGCGAGTACCATGCGGATGCGGGCGGCGCAGCCTATGCGGGCCGTGACAAAATGATTCACGCGCTGCAATCCTTGAAGAGAAAGCATGAGCTTATTGATAACAGCCAAACTTCGCTTGCTACTTTAAAAATTAGCAATCGTCCAAAAATGCTTTCCCTCTTCTCATCCCATCCTGCTCTCGATGATCGTATTCAGCGTTTGCAGCAATAATCTAAACGTAACGCAAAGGGCAATTCCGCAGTCATTCCATTTGACTGACAGAATTGCCCTTTTTATTGTTTATCCCGCTACATCTCTTTTGGTAAACATAAACCACGCGATCAGCTGGAATACGATGTAGTAGACTGCAAGCATAATAATGGAGAAGGATAACGTCATTTCCGGCCTTAGCGGATGACCGTTTGCATATCTGCTAAGATCGATATTGGCAAATAGCAAATATTTGACCCACTCGTACTTGGCAAGCACCGATACTAGTGTATTTCCCATCAATATGCCTAATAAAGAAAAGCCTATAGCCATTGAAGAGCTGCGGAAGGAAGCGGATATCATAAATGCGAAAGTGACATACATGATAAGCTCAATGACGCTGTAGCCGTATTTTTGCAGTACGTTTAATACCATGGAGCTTTCTTCAATCTGGCCGTCAGCGCCGATTGAAATCTTAGGCTGGGACAAGCTATCGAGCCCTTCCAAAGAAGCTCCTATGGCAAATGAGACAGCGAAGCATAAAACGAGCAGCAAGATGGCAAACATAAAAGTTGATATATATTTACAGAGCAAAACCTTCGCTCGTGATGCAGGCCCAACAAGCAATAGCTTAATCGTTCCCCATGAAAATTCTGCTGCAACCATATCTGCTGCGACTATAACCGTAAGGATCGTGACTAAAATAATTAAAGCGGAAGATGTGTCCATATAAGACCATAATGTATATGCGTATGGATTTATATTATTATCCAAATAATACTCATTTACTTTAATGCGATTCTCTAAGTTTATGGCTGTTTGCTCATCAAATGCTCCTTCATTTTCTGTGAGCGCTTGACGCATTGATTCGTTGCCCTGTGTAATCTCCTCGCGCCAATTCGACTGATCGGACTGCGACGATTGGTCCCACTTCATAATCCCTGCCACAAGCATTAATGCTATAATCAGCAGCCCTATCATTGCCCAAGTACGGGGTCTGCGGTATATTTTCATATTTTCATTTTTAATCAACATAGCTGCACTAGACAATTTGTTCACCCCTTGTTAGCTCCAAAAATTGATCTTCAAGTGAATAATTATCCGTCCAAATGCCGTATATGTCGATTTGTCCATGTACAAGTGTTCGAATAATTTCCGGAATACGCTCCTTGCCAGCTGTAATATGAAGTCCGTCAGCTTGTGCAATCACGCTTAGATCTGGCAATACAGCAGCTAATTGCTCCAGCGCTTGCTCTGGGTCTGTTACCTCTACTCTAATTTTATTGCTGCTGGCTGCGTTTTTCATCTCGCTTATTGTACGCACATCTATAAGCTTGCCTGTCTGAATAATCGCTATCCGATCGCACATCAGCTCCATCTCCGACAGCAGATGTGAGGAGACGATAACCGCGATCCCTTCCTCTCTTGCCAATTGGCGCAAATAATCTCGCAGCTCGCGAATGCCGGCAGGATCCAAGCCGTTAGTCGGCTCGTCAAAAATAAGCACGGATGGCTTATGCAGCAAAGCCTGCGCTACGCCAAGCCGCTGACGCATGCCGAGCGAGTAGCGCTTTACCTTCTCGTGGATGCGATTTTCCAAACCTACAAGCTTAACAACCTCATTAATTCTTTCCTTTGTCACTCCCGCATGTCTTCTGCCAAACATGACCAGGTTTTGATAGCCGCTCAAAAATTTATACATTTCCGGATTCTCAACGATAGCGCCAATATGCGTCATCGCAAGCTCGAAATGCTTGCTTACCGAAATGCCTTTAACTAATATTTCGCCTTTAGTCATTCCGATTAGTCCCACAATCATGCGAATCGTCGTTGTTTTCCCCGCACCGTTTGGCCCTAGAAAACCGAACACCTCGCCTTTCGGAACATCAAATGACAGATTGTCCACAATAACGCGGCTGCCAATTTTTTTGGTTACGCCGCGAAGCTGCAATACGGCTTCATCACTCACTGCTGTTAACCCCCTGCAAATCTCATAGTATGCGATAACTATACCGTAATTTTGCCAGAGCATAGAATGGTCTTCAGTCTAAATGCTAGCTGGACCCTGGTCCAGTCAGCTGTTGGACTTTAGAATAGCTGACTAATGAAATCCATTGCGCAATCCTTTCTGAACGATTACACTTTTTAAGTAGTGAATAACCTTGTACAACATGCGAGTGATAGTAATGGAGGTCTGGAAATGTCTACGATTATTGTAAATTGGGGGCAATCACGCGTAGCCTTGACTTGGGAGCAAACCATAAATCTTCCGCCAGCACAGCTTATTACAAGCGTGCATGGATTTTGCTTTTACGAAGAAAAGCTGTTATTAGTAAATCTGCATGCTCGCGGCTGGGATTTTCCAGGCGGACATATAGAATTGGGTGAAACGCCTGCGCAATGCATGAGGCGTGAAGCGCTGGAGGAGGCCTATGTAGAAGGAGATTGCCAGTTGTTAGGTGCTATATGTGTTGATCACAACGACAATCCGAATTGGACGGAGCAAAGCCCATACCCGAAAGTTGGCTATCAAGTGTTCTATCGGATGAATGTTACAACGCTCCGTCCTTATCTGGCTGAATATGAAGCGGGCGAAAGAATTTTTATCGAGCCGGCAGAAATAAGCCAGTTTTATAAAAACTGGCATTCTGTCTATCAGGAAATATTGGATTATGCATGCAGTAAAATTTCTTCCACCTGATCAAATGCTTCATCTACAGTCTGAACTTTAACCAAATAGTTTTTTTCCAGCTCATATTGACCTTGCGAGAAGGAATATTTGGGATCGTAGTAATAAACGAGCATCATCTCAACTGCAGCTGCGTATTTTTCGGCTTCCAGGCAGGATTGGATTTCATGTGCAATAGGCGTATGAATTCTGGACTTGATTCGCTGGAAAGCCTGCTGGCAGGCTTCATTGTTTTTCCAAGGCTCATAGTCCTTTAATATTTGCTCGACACGCGCTTGCAGGGGCAGTTCAATCATAATGGCAATACCGGTCTCTTTCTTGCTCATCAAAAAATCAGGAATGACGGCTTTACCGACTCGTTTGCTTTCCGCTTCAACGGCAAAGAAAGCGGCTTTTTGGGTCGCAAGCAGCTCTTCTACGAGCAGGCCTTCAAACATTTTCTGATTATTCGGTTCAAGCCCGATTCCTCCAAATATAGAGCCGCGATGGCCTGCCATTCCCTCCAAATCAATTACTGCATGGCCTTTTTCCTTCAACCGGCGCAATATGTCCGTTTTTCCGCAGCCTGTATTGCCCTGCAGCACGACCGCTTTCGGATTATAGTTCATCGTCTCAAGCTGCTCAACTACCCACTGGCGATATGACCTGTAGCCGCCAATTAAACGAGAAGCCTTAATCCCCATTAATGAAACGACAGTTGCAGACGTTTTGCTTCGCATCCCGCCTCGCCAACAAAACACCGTTTTCTCGCCCGGAATTTCGGAAAACCGTTTTATAAAAGCTGGCAATTTAGCAGATACAATTTCCAAGCCGCGCTGTTTGGCAGCTTCTACACTGACCTGCTTATAGATTGTTCCAACCTCCGCCCGCTCCTCATCATCAAATAAAGGAATATTGATACTGCCTGGTATTGTCGCCAGTTTGAATTCGGATGGGGAACGCACATCAATCGTTGTTACCGTGTGAGCTTGCTTATGCAACCTCCACTTTTCTAGCGTTATATCTTGAAACATATTAGCAGCGCCACACTTTCAATCAGCATTAAGAAACGTAAATCCGGCCTTGTCCTTCTCCTATTACTTCGCCAATTAAGGCCGCCTCTATACCTGCATGTACGAATTGCTCCAGCAATTGCTCCGCTTCATCAGCAGCGACAGCAATCAGCAATCCTCCTGAAGTAACGGCATCGCATAAAATCCACTGATCAAGCTGGTCAAGTTCTTCTGGAAATACGACGTCTGCCTTAATGTGGTTATAATTGTTTTTCGTTCCTCCAGGTACAAAGCCAAGCTCTGCCAGCTCTCTTGTACGCGGCAAAACAGGCACACGATCTCTATGAACCGAAAATTCGGCTTTGCTGCCCTTGGCCATCTCCAGCAAATGTCCCAACAGACCGAAACCAGTAACATCTGTGCAAGCATGCACCGTATACTTGCTCATTATTTCAGCTGCCTGTCTGTTCAATGCAGACATGACTTTCGTAACCCGATCGATTTCTTGTTCCGACAATTGATTGTTTTTAAGAGAAGTCGTCATAATGCCGACACCGATCGGTTTCGTTAAAATAAGCTTATCTCCCAGCTTTGCTCCTGTGTTCGTTCTTACTTGTTCCGGATGCACAACGCCAGTAACAGCCATGCCGAATTTTGGCTCCTTATCATCAATGGAATGGCCGCCGACAATAGTAACACCGGCTTCTGCAGCCTTATCCGCAGCTCCGCGCATGATTTCCGCCAATATTTGCTTGTCTAATGTAGTAATTGGAAATGCAACGATATTAAGAGCCGTAAGTGGTGTTCCACCCATTGCATAAATATCACTAATCGCATTAGCTGCCGCAATCTGTCCAAAGGAGTAAGGGTCATCAACGATGGGCGTGAAAAAATCAACCGTTTGTACGATGGCGAGCTCATCATTTAGTTTATAAACGCCGGCATCATCACTAGTATCCAATCCTACTAATAAATTCGGGTTTGGCTTAGCTGGCGGGAGACTGCGTACAACTTGCCCCAAATCAGCCGGGCCGATTTTGCAGCCGCACCCGCCTTTGCTTGATAACGCCGTTAACTTAACGGTTTGCTGTTCCATTTTTTATCATCCTCTTTCATAAAGTGAAAAATCTTATCCTGTCGCCTCGAAATGTGTTAAGATTGCAACGTTATATGCTCTAATAATTGCTTTTGCAACTATTTACTTACCTTAAGTTATTATAAAACTTAAATTGTATCCCTTTCAAGGCTGTGTAAGTAAGCTTCTGTTATAAAAGCACATACTTAAATGATGTATAATCAATGTTTTCATTATTAATTTAACAGGGGCTTGATGAAAGCGTGATAAAACTTGCTTGTAGCAATAATGCGATCCTGTTATACTGCATAAAGATATTATCCCCCCTATAAATGAAAAGGTTGTTTGATATGTTACCATTTTCCCGATTGTGCAAGTGCAAGCCCCCCATCCCGTAATCTCAACAAACAACATGATTTGATTGAGATTTTGCAAGTATAGGGGGAAGTAAAAATGTTAAGAAAAATCTCAGCACCGTCATTATTGTTATTTATCGTATTAGTAGGATTTCCGCAGATAAGCGAAACGATCTACACACCGTCACTGCCTGATATTACGGAGCAGCTTCAAGCAAGCAGCAATCATATTCAATTAACGTTAAGCATCTATTTTCTCGGCTTTGCTATCGGTGTATTTTGCTGGGGCAGATTATCCGATTTAATTGGCCGCAGACCTTCCCTTCTTTGGGGGATTGCTGTCTATGGGATCGGCAGCCTTGGCTGTTATTTGTCTCCATCTGTTGAATGGCTGCTAGTTAGCCGTTTTATTCAAGCGTTCGGAGCAAGTACAGGCTCTGTTGTAACACAGACTATATTACGGGAGAGTATCCCGGACGATCGGCGCCATGTCATGTTCGCCCAAATTTCCGCCGCACTCGCCTTTACTCCCGCCGTCGGACCATTGCTGGGCGGATGGATAGATCAATGGCTTGGCTTTCGCGCTGTCTTTATGACCTTAATTGTGATAAGCGTTGCTATATTCGCCTATACATGGACTTCTTTGCCGGAAACGCGAAAAGCAGCCTCTATTAAAAATACCAGCTCCTTTGCAGTAGCTAGGAGAATGCTTAAAGATGGCCGCATCTGGGCATTCGGTTTCTTGATTGGCGCAACGAACGGGATTCTTTTTAGCTATTATGCTGAAGCTCCTTTTATTTTCATTGAATTTTTCGGGCTCGAACCTGGTTGGTTTGGATTGCTTGGCATATTTGTGGCCTTGTCATCCATATTGGGCGCCATGCTGTCCAAGCAGCTTTTAAGCCGGCTGACCGCTGAAAATATTATTGCTCGTGGTTGCCTTACGGCTGCAGCCGGAGCTTTGTTATTAGTGCTTCTTACCTTCATTAACCCGCTGTCCAATGTGTTCTCACTGGTCGGCATCATTTTTTGCCTCTTTATTTTGCTGCTCGGCGTCGGTATGGCAATTCCGAATTGCCTAAGCCTGGCACTTGTACAATATAAGGATGTGGTTGGTACTGCGGGAGCGGTGTTCGGTTTGGGTTACTATTTACTCGTTAGTCTGATTACGAGTGGCATGAGCTATTTGCATAACGGTTCCTTGCTTACGATGCCGCTGTATTTTCTCGGCCTGTCCATTGCAATGGTTTTGGTCAGCAAAGTTCTTGCAAGCAGAAGCACGATGTATAGTATATGAAGCAACAACGATAAACGGCTCCGCCATCCTTAGGACAGGCGCGTTTACCGATGAAATATAGGAACATGTATAAAGTGAAAACTTATACTTTCCTATATTTTAATAGACAGGAGCCGGCCCAGTCGGGTCAGCTCCTTTGTAGATTTTATTTAATTTACAATTTAATCGTTGGATGCGTGATATGCGTTATCTACCGCTTCCTGCTCTTAATCTCCGCTGCGATTTGTGCTGCAAGCTCTTCCGGCTTTCTTTGCCCCAAATCTCCTTCGCCGCGTTTTCTGACGGATACTGTATTATTATTTCTTTCTGCTTCCCCCAAAACGAGCATATAAGGGACCTTCTGCAGCTGCGCTTCGCGAATTTTATAGCCGAGCTTCTCATCGCGCACATCTAACTCAATACGAATTCCTTCCTTATCAAGCAGCTGCTTCACTTGAAGAGCATCATCCAAATAATGGTCAGAAACAGTCAGCAGCTTTACGTGAACCGGGGCCAGCCAAAGCGGAAATGCTCCTGCAAAATGCTCAGTCAATATTCCGATAAATCTTTCTATGGATCCATAAAGCGCACGGTGAATGACTACTGGACGATGTTTTAAACTATCCTCGCCGATATAGCTTAAATCGAATTTTTCTGGCATTTGAAAATCAAGCTGTATCGTACCGCACTGCCAGCTGCGCTTTAACGCATCCAAAATGTGAAAGTCTATTTTTGGTCCGTAAAAAGCGCCGTCGCCTTCATTAATTACATAATCTGCACCCAGCTTATCCAATACGTTTTTAAGCGATTGCTCCGCTTGATTCCACAATTCCTCCGAGCCCATCGAATTTTCCGGCCGAGTTGACAATTCAATGCGATAGCTAAAGCCAAGCACCTCATATACATGATCAATCAATGCAATGACACGGCTGATTTCCTCCTCGATTTGCTCAGGAAGCACGAATAAATGAGCATCATCCTGACAAAACGTACGAACCCGCATCATGCCGTTCAATGCTCCAGAAAATTCATGGCGATGCACTTGGCCGAATTCAGCAATCCGAATGGGCAGCTCGCGATACGAGTGCAGGCTGTTTTTGTAAATCAACATATGTCCGGGGCAATTCATTGGCTTGAGTGCGAACTTCGTATCATCAACATTAGTAAAATACATATTATCTTTATAGTGATCCCAGTGCCCCGATTGCTCCCAAATGCGATTATTCATCATCAACGGTGTCCGAACCTCTTCATATTCCCGTTCCCGCTGCAGTTCTCTAGCGAAGCTTTCCAGCTCATTGCGAATCGTCATTCCTTTAGGCAGGAAAAACGGCATGCCAGGCGCCTCCTCAGAAAACATAAACAGCTCCAGCTCCTTGCCAAGCTTGCGATGATCACGTTTCTTCGCTTCCTCAAGCATATGCAAATGCTCATCCAGCTGCGCTTTTTTTGGAAAAGCAGTGCCGTAAATTCGCTGCAGCATTTTATTGTTGGAGTCGCCGCGCCAATAAGCGCCAGCTACGCTCATCAGCTTGAACGCTTTAATTTTTCCAGTAGTCGGCAAATGAGGTCCGCGGCACAGGTCAACAAATTCACCTTGACGATACAGGGAAATTTCTGCTTCCTGAGGCAGATCGCGAATTAATTCCAGCTTAAGTGAATCGTCTAACCCCTCAAACAGATTAATCGCTTCCGAGCGGCTGACAATCTGTCGAGTTATCGGCAGGTTCTCTTGGACGATGCGGGCCATCTCTCTCTCAATTTCCGCCAAATCGTCTGTAGAGAATGTTTTGTCAATATTAATATCATAATAAAAGCCATCTTCAATGACAGGGCCGATACCAAGCTGTATTTTGCTGCCGCTATACAGTCTTTTTATAGCTTGAGCCATCAAATGGGCTGTGCTGTGGCGATATATATCTAGACCATCCTTGCTGTCGAGTGTAATAATGTCCAGCTGAGCATCATGCTCAATCTGATAGTTCATGTCTACAAGTTTACCGTCAAGCTTGCCTGCAATCGCATTTTTCTTAAGTCCTGCGCTAATTGATTCAGCAATTTGCCCAACAGTTGTTCCAAGTTCATACCTCCGTTTTATTCCATCCTGCAGCATAATTTCCATAACATGCTCTCCTCCAATCTTCAAGATTAAGTTTATATGAATGCAAAAAAACGCAGCTCTCCTCGAAGGGACGAGTGCGTTCAGCTCGTGGTTCCACCCTAATTCGACCTGATGCAGGTAATAACTGCAGCAAGGTCCTTATTAGTATCCAGTAACGGGGATAAAACGGTGCCGCATAATGCTGCCATCAGACAGGTTCAACGCCACAGCTACAAAGGGGTAATATTCGCGCCGTAATTGAAGAAGCTTTCAGCAAACGCTCCTCTCTCTGGGCAATTCGTACACGATATCATGTCTTTGATCAATGCTCTATATGAATGACTTTGACTCAGCTTACTAAACTTGCTTTAGAAAAGTCAAGTTTTTTTAGTCAATTCTATTAAAAAAGTTAATTTGACACATTTCCTTTATCGCGATATTATTTATGCGTAATGATTACGTTTATCTATTTTTAGGGAAAGGAGGAAAGATATTGCGCATTGCCTCTAACCGTCAACACATTCATCTTTTTTATATATTCCTGTGCGGTCTAATCGTTTGGTTCGCTTTTTTTCCTGAGTCTGTGAGATTTTTAGTGCAAGGAAAGCTCTGGGAGTTGTCTTCATTTACGATGTTCAAGACAATTTTGCTAGGCATTTTGTTAGAGACTCTCCCCTTTCTTCTGTTGGGTGTCATCGTCTCCTCACTCATGCAGCAGTTTGTGTCTGAAAGGTTTATACGAAAATGTATTCCACGCAACCCGCTGCTTGGGGTACCGTTTGCCTTAGTGCTAGGATTTTTGTTCCCGGTTTGCGAATGCGGATTAATCCCGATCGTTAGGCGTCTACTTGCCAAAGGCATGCCCTTATATATCGGAATTGTATTTATAGTTGTTGGTCCAATTGTTAATCCAGTCGTAATTGCAGCAACCTATACTGCTTTTCGCTCTCGCCCTGATTTAATTTACTCCCGAATGGGATTAGCGCTTGCAGCCGGATTGTTAATAGGGTTAATTATATACTTTTTTATAAAAGGAAACCCATTAGAAAATAAGCAATCAGCAGCAGACGAGCGCCAGCATAGCCACAGCTGCGGCTTGGAGAAGGAGCATGCAGAAATCCATGCGAACCCGCATACCATACATACAAACAAGCCAAATAAGCTCCTTACTATGGTCGATCATGCCGGCAATGAGTTTTTTGATATGGGTAAATATGTTATGCTGGGCTCCATTCTTACAGCAGCCATTCAAACTTTTCTGCCGAGAACGAATTTAGTTGATATTGGACAAGCTGAATTCAGCTCTATTTTCTTTATGATGGGCTTTGCATACATTCTTTCTATTTGCTCAACGTCAGATGCTTTCGTCGCTTCATCATTTGCATCGATCTTTTCCAGCAGCTCCTTGCTCGCTTTTCTTGTCTTTGGACCTATGCTGGATTTCAAGAGTACTTTAATGCTTATGTCTGTATTTAAAAAACGTTTTGTGCTGCTTCTCTCTGTTCTTATATTTATAACCGTATTTGCTGGCGCTTTATTATTAGGTTATTGATACTTTCCAAGCAATTAGTAAATAAAACAGTTTTAATTATCAATATTAATATTTAATTGTATTAATTAATTTGAAAGGAGATTTGCAATTATATTATGCACACCTTTCATTATGTTCTGCGTGCTCTGCTGATGGGCGGTTTCTCCTATCTGATCGTCAAGCTCGTCAAGGATGAACGCCTTAATTACTATATAGCGCCCCGTACGGAATTATTAGTTAAGCTATCTGCTCTGGCTATGTTTATACTAGCGGTTGTATTCGTCTATATCGCCTTGCACAATGTTACTCATAAACAGAAACCTGATTGTGGGTGCAGCCATCAGCCTTCAAAATCTAAAGCGAAAAATATCATCATTTACAGCATGTTTCTGCTGCCATTATTGCTCGGACTTTTCACCTCGGATACACTGCTCGGGAGCAATATTACTTCTCTTAAAGGGGTCAATCTTGCCACTAGCAATAATGTTACGGCTAACAGCACTGCTTCGGCTGCAGTAACAGCTGAATCATCAGCACCACCAAGCACGGTATCTTCCAGCAATGCCCCTGCCCCTGCTGAAGTGCCAACTGCAGCAAAAGACAGTTTGGACACGCTGTTCCCTTTCGATGAATACACAGAAATGCATGCCACCCTTGGAAAAAAACTATATGAGCAGGATACGGTCTATGTGCAAGAAGCAGGTTTCATTGAAACGCTAACGACACTTGATCTGTACAAAGAAAATTTTCTCGGTAAAGAAATCGTTATAAGCGGCTTTGTTTATCGCGAGGACGATATGACACAAAACCAATTTGTTGTTGCCAGATTAGCTATGATGTGCTGCTCTGCAGATACGGAACCCTATGGCATTCTAGCAACCTATAGCCACGGCAATCATTTGGCAGAGGATACTTGGGTGCGTATAACTGGCGTATTAACGACAACTGCTTACCGCGAATATGAAATTATGGACCTGGATGTCAGCAAGGTTGAATACATCGAAACGCCAAGCACGCCTTACGTATATCCCAATGACGGGTATGCGGATGAATATGATTCAAGCATAACGGCTTATTAATACTAGGGCCTCTATGAATTATTTTCATAAAGGCCCTTCGTTGTGCAATTATTGATGCTGAAGCTCTTCCTCGCTCACATTTGGAAAATCGCCATCGAGCCTGCTCCAGCTTTGCTCCATCTCATCATCCGTCAGCAAGCATAGGTCAAGGCTTGTAACAATAGCTTCCCTGTCCATATCAATGCCGATAAAAACGACTTTATTAATGCGATCGCCATACACCGGATCCCACTGTTTTCGCAGCTCTGAATCCTGCATTAGCATTTCATTTTGCTCTGCTTTAGTCAGCGCAGCTACCCAGTATCCCATTGGGCCAAATTGTACGGAAGGCCCTGCCTGACTGATGCTTTGCGCCATATGATTGCGGCTGGCCAGCCACATTATTCCCTTTGCCCTGACTATTTCGGATGGCCAATAGGACATCCACTGCTTCAATCTGGCAGGATGGAATGGCCGAACTCTCTCATAGACGAAGGAAGTAATGCCGTATTCCTCTGTTTCCGGCGTATGCTCTTCCAGCTCCAGCTCTTTGATCCAGCCAGCCGATACACTTGCCTCATCAAAATTAAATAATCCAGTATCCAATATTTCAGAAGGGTCAATTTGGCCATAATTCGTGCGGATAAGCTTGGCGCGCGGCTGCAGCTTCTTTAGTAAGCTTTCCAGTTCAGCTAGCTCTTCAGGCTTGATCATATCGCATTTGTTCAGAATAAGAACATCGCAAAATTCAATTTGATCGATCAGCAGATCAACGACATCCCGCGAGTCGTTTTGAGCTACGCCTTGATTGCGCTCCAGCAGTGATTCGCCAGAGGAAAAGTCATGCCAGAAGCGGTAAGCATCAACGACCGTCACCATGCAGTCCAGCTTGCAGTAACGAGACAAATCTATTCCCTGCTGCTCATCCACATACGTAAAGGTATGAGCAACCGGTATTGGCTCCCCCACCCCTGTCGATTCGATCAATATGTAATCAAAACGATTTTGCTGCACAAGCCGTTCTACCTCCCGCAGCAAATCCTCCCGAAGCGTGCAGCAGATGCAGCCATTGGACATTTCCACAAGCTGCTCATTGGTTCGTGAAAGCCCTCCCCCATTTTTAACCAGATCAGCATCGATATTAACTTCGCTGAGATCATTTACAATGACAGCTACCTTCATGCCCTTGCGATTGTTCAGCACATGGTTAAGCACCGTTGTTTTTCCAGCTCCTAAATAACCGCTAAGCACTGTTACAGGAATTTTATTCAAAGACATATGTTTCCTCCTAGCTTTTTACTTAATCGTAATCATTACGTATAAGAATATAGCAACTGAAATATCATTTGTCAACCCTGCTGTTAAGTTGATTGATTTTTAAAAACCTCCTTTCAAAATTGACACTGAACCGTCCAGACGGTATAGTAAATCTGAGGTGAAGCATATGAATCGTAATTCCAAATACAATCGGGTGCTCCTTTCCGCAGCAAGCATCGTGAAGAAACAAGGCGTTGAGCGTTTAACACTAGAGGCCGTCGCCAAAAAGGCTGGTATAAGCAAAGGAGGGCTGCTCTACCACTTCCCTAACAAAGAACTACTGCTAGAAGGTATGGTTAAATATATGACGGGTGATTTTGTCCATAGTCTTCAAGAAAGAATTAACAGCAGCTCACATGATAGGGGAAAATGGAGCCGCGCCTATATTCAGCAAACTGTCGAGGATATTAATAAGGATAATGGCATTAGCGAAGCTCTAATCGTGGCTATGTTCGCGAATCCGGAGCTGCTTTTGGAAATGCAAACCCATTATGCGCAGTGGCAGCAATATTTCGTTCAGGATGGGATCGATCCTGTACAAGCGACAATGGTTCGCTTAATTGCTGACGGACTTTGGTTTTCAGAAGTATTCGGACTGGGAAAGATTGATGAAGCATTACGAAATCAAATACTAGAAAAAGCAATTCAGTTGACAAAATAAGGAGAAATTTACTTGAATCCATTTCTACTTCTGGCAACAGCGATTATAAGCGAAGTTTTCGGCAGCACGATGCTGAAAGTTTCCAACGGCTTTAAGAAGCTGCTGCCTTCAGCGGGCGTTGTAATTGGCATGGGTGTATCATTTTATTGTTTATCCTTAGCCCTGCAATCTTTAACTCTAGGTACTGCGTATGCGATTTGGTCTGGCGTAGGGACAGCATTGACAGCTATGGTCGGTGTTATGATTTTTAAAGAAACATTCAATGTGAAAAAGCTGCTCGGTTTACTATTAATAATTTGCGGAGTAGTTTTAATGAAATTAAGCAATGGAGCATCTTAACAATGATTAATAACTAACATCGGGGGCTTCAGTATGAAAGGCTACTACGCATTAACGCTCGCCATTATTTGTGAAGTATTTGGCACAACGATGCTGAAATTATCAGAAGGCTTCACGAATCTCCTCCCATCCATCGCATTTGGCGCGGGCTTCCTGACCGCTTTTTATTTTTTATCCGTCAGCTTGAAGCGTGTATCGCTAAGCTTGGCTTATGCGATTTGGTCAGGAGCAGGCACTGTTCTGACAGCAATAATAGGCATTATCGTATGGCAGGAAGTTTTTACTTTATTTTCGGCGGCTGGCATCCTTCTCATCGTGGGAGGCATCGCTCTCCTCAACGCTTCTTCAGCACAAAAAAAGAAGCTGTCTGCTTCATCATAAGATGAAGCAAGGCAGCTTCAGGAAAATATCAATTCTGTTATTATGCGAATGATGGCCTGCGTTCAATTACTTTCCCGCTTACAACTTTAACATATTCTTTGTCTCCACCTTCTACGGATGGGCCAATATAGACGTCTGCTTCCGAGGACTGCATTAGAAAAGCCGCTTGTGCTTGTGTCGGCAAAGGAATGACCTTCCTTTGAGCATGCTTGCCCAATCCGGATTTGCGCTTCATTCTTCTAATCGACGAACGCTTGTTCATAAGGAATCCCCTCCTATCAAGTAATTCATTGTATTTAACAACTCGTCATTATGTTCAACAATTTCAGCTAATTGTACATCTGTCAATGTCCGATTTCCAGAAATATGCACCGATAATGCATGCTTCTTACCCAAAGGATAGCATAATACACATACCTCTGCAATCTCACGACGCTTAAAAAATGACCATTCTCCGCTTAAAAACGTATCCAGCATGTATATTCTTTGTTCGCCTTCTTTTTTTCCCGCATTTTCATCCATGTGGAACGAACGCTCGCGGCCAACATTGCCGCCAGCCTGGTATATCCGATCTTGCTCTCTCTTCCATATGGCAGCCCCTAATACTCGAAAATCTCTGGGCGCCAGGAACGAGAATCGGATAGCCTCTGCATAGGACGCGTACTGCTGCGCTTGATTGGCTGCACCGGAATTGCGAATATACTCCCAAAAAAAATGTAAAATACTTTGCTTGCGGACGAGCAGAACGTTAGGATCTACAAACAAGCCTTCCTTAGCGATTGCTGCCATAATTTCACCACAGGCGGTATCCACAGCTGCTGCATGCTTTAAATCGGTTCGATTGGCATTGTAGCGAAGCATCGTTAAACCTGTCAAATCGGATAAAAGATGATATTCCGAGACGGTCGTTTTATGAATCAGATCATCTCTGCTTGCCAAATTATGAGGAATAATTCCATACACGCGTCTTCTGCCCAGCCTGCCCCAAAACATGCCCATTTCAAATATTGTATTATCTCTTGTAATAAATACGGGCTTGCCGCGAATAAGCGCTACATCATCTGCTGCAAACAAAAAAACTGCAAAATCGTTCGTGGAAAGCTCACGCTCCAACGCTTCCATCGTATAATCATTGCCATTAAACGCTGCAGCATACCAAGGATTTACTTCAGCAACGTACTCAAGAGCAGTACCGACCGCTCTGGCAAAATCGATTGCTTCCCTTGAGCTGCCTATAAAAACTCGCGGTTTTCTATGCTGAGTCATCGACGCATCGTGCTCCTTTGGTGAAATAATTTCCTCTATATCATAATTATACTAGATTAATTAAGCTGGAGAAAGCATATCCAACGTTTTCAGTAGACTTATTGGAAAATTAGGTCTAAAATAATAAAGCATACGAAATGATTTCTTTTGCTGCATGGAAGGTGAACAAAATGTTAAAAAAAGCTACTTTTGCCGGCGGTTGCTTCTGGTGTATGGTAACGCCATTCGAGGAACAGCCAGGCATTCATGGTATTATTTCAGGTTATATGGGCGGTACCCTAGAAAATCCGACTTATGAGCAAGTGCTAACAGGCGAGACAGGTCATCACGAAGTTGTACAAATCACTTATGATCCTGATATTTTCCCTTACGAAAAGCTGCTTGAGCTTTACTGGCCGCAAATCGACCCTACAGATGCGACAGGCCAAGGCAACGATCGGTCTAGCCAATACATCGCAGCTATTTTTTATCATGATGAAGAACAGCGCATGCTTGCAGAAGCGTCCAAAAAAGCGCTTGGCGAGAGCGGCCGTTTCGAGCAGCCGATCGTCACTCAAATTAAAGAAGCGGTTGTGTTTTACCCGGCGGAGGAATATCATCAAGATTTTCACCGCAAAGACCCTGAATACTATAAGGAATCTCGCGTTTATTCAGGCCGGGATGCTATTATCGAAAAATATTGGAGCAAATAAGAAAGAACAACACAATCGTCCTTAATTGAGG
>NZ_JAZHCT010000043.1:0-43032 GCF_036541265.1 Paenibacillus sp. IITD108
TTTGTTGAAACGTACCATCTCTTATGTAAGTATGAGGTGCTCGTTTCAGCGTGTGCACCGCGTTGTCTCAGCGGCGACTTTTATAATATATCACAGGCTTTTAAGTAAATGCAACCCTTTTTTAAAAACTTTTTTTATAGGCGTGACTCCAAGCCTTGATAGAGTTGAATTTGTGCTATTTACCCATCCGTTTTTTTGTATATATAGATATCTGCTATCGGTCTCCAACTATATATTGCGTTTGTCTCTATTCAGTTCCATTTAACAAGAAGAAACGCTTTCCTTGTCCTTAACTTAAGGAAGCAGCGTTTCCCAGTAGAAATCGTAAGGAACATTTAACGATAATTTCGTGAATTGATTGCGTAGCGTGACAATTCTTTTGGAGAAGCAATACGTGCATACATTCTAAAAATGATTTTATATCTTCTCGATATGGCCTGCTTAATATCTCCATCCAGCCTCGAATCATTCAGATCACTCAACATCTCATCCAGCTCTTTGCGGAGCACATAATCCAGTTCTTTACATTCTCTGTCATTAAATAATATTCCGAGCATAACCGTAAAGGGCCTCCTTTGAGAACATCACATTGGCTTCTACTATGTAACAAAAAAGCAGCGTCTAGATTTCTGCGTAGACACCGCTTTACTGTTATGCTCAAATATTGGAAAAAATATTACATCTAATTTTATTTTCCTAAAATCCATCCCGTTACTGTACTTTCGATCACAGCAGCAACTGCCAAGGCTACAATTAATAGCACCGTAACAGGCACTGAGCGTATTAAAAAGTATTCCAAGCTTTTTACGTTTGCTGCCGCTTTTGACCTGGCAAATAGCCCGCTTCCAAGCAGCTTCAGCATAATGACACCAAACCGAATGCCATACGCGCTTGCAATAATGATTGCTGGTATTTCAATCCATCCATGCGGCAAAATTCCTTTTATCATCAATTCAACAGTTTGCATGGCTCCGTACTTTTCCGCATTTAATTGCATCATATACCCCAATACCATTCCATTAACAACAAGAAATACAATAGGCAAAATCCCGAGCAGCGCCCCAAAATACATAATTAATACTGCTTTTATAGCATTATTGAAAAAAATAACGAGCAACATCGTCAATGTCGGATTAGTTGAGTTTTCAATTCCTCTGACAAGTTGATCCAGGCCTTCCAGCTGGCCATCTAAAAACTGCCGAAATGCCGGATTTATGCCTCCAATAATTATTCCTGCCAAAAAGATAATAGTGCCTAGCCCAATATAGCGGGACATTTGCCTAAAATGATCCCGAATTGCAGTCCATTTGAACATAAATATCTCCTTATCTTCGCAAATATTATGGACAAGATGAATATCTCGATTGTACGAGCATAGATTGTAGTACAAGCAAAAAATCGTACAGTGCCATTGTAACATCAGCAGCCCTTGCTGCTGCAATGGTATTCGACGAATATTAGCTTTAAAAGAGAGGAGAGCCTGTCCCCATGAATATGTTTTATGTATTGAACGGACGCAAGCTGAAAAAGTATTTCTTCATCATGATCGCCCTAGTCTTCTCTGTCGGTGTTATTTACGCGGAAAGGGACAATATTACTGTTTTCGCCCCCGACCAGCAAACTTCTGCTATTTATAGTGTGCCAACAGAGAAAAATGTAATTGCTTTAACCTTTGATATTAGCTGGGGAGACAAGAAGCTTGAACCTATCCTGCAGGTGCTGAAAGAAAAAAACGTAACACAAGCAACTTTCTTTGTATCTTCATTGTGGGCACAATCACAGCCAGAGCTAGTGAAAAAAATTCAAGAGGCAGGCTTTGAAATCGGCAGCAATGGCCACAAGCATGATTTCTACAGTAAGTTAAACGAAGAGGATATACGCAAGCAAATTATTACTGCGGATACGATATTATCTAAATTGACAGGCGAAAAGCCAACCTTGCTTCGCTTGCCTAATGGCGATTTCGACAAGCGTGTCCTTCAAATTGCCGATGAGCTGCAATACAGGGTTATACAATGGGGTACCGATTCGATGGACTGGATGAATATTGGCACTGAAAAAATAGTGAAACGCGTCGTCGACAAAGCGCATCCAGGCGATATTGTACTCTTGCATGCAAGCGACACCGTAAAGCAAACACATTTAGCGCTTCCGCTTATTATTGATCAATTGCGTGAAAAAGGATACGAGTTTGCCTCCGTATCCGGTCTGTTATCGCAGACTGAAGTACAAGGCAAACCCGTACAAGATAAAACCACTTATATTTATTCTGAACTAAGCGCATCAGATAATGAATCTAATTCAGCATCTTAATGCTTATCATATTTATTGCTTAGCCGGTTTTGCAGCTGCTGCTGCAGGACTGGCTTCTTCCTTTTTTAGCAAGCGGTGCATCATCATATTTTGATAAGCGTTGCACAAAAATAAAGGACTAAGCATAAATACAATCGCTGCAACATTCGTTTTCCCCTGCAATGCTGGCCAAGCTTCAACAAATGTTACCGTAAACATTAAAAACATAGTCGGAATAAATGCGGACCGATTCGTTTGTTTGACTTTAATCCATGCGCCAAGCAAGGAGATCACGAATAAGATTAACGGAAGCGTCCAAAAGAACCAGTTATTAGTCCGATCCTCGTACAAAACATATCCTAGTCCAAAAACGGCAAACAAAGTTGTATAGCCTTGCAGCGTATTCCATAGGTATTTTTTACGCAGTACGCTTAGTGCTATATAGTTCAAGGTCAAATAAGCAAAAAAGCCCATTTGGCTAAAGGCGCCAATCATTAGACCTGAGATCGCCATCATTAAAGCATTGAAGCCCGTAACTTCAATCCCAAGAAAACCAAACTCCTGATCCGTTAGCAGCATGATCGAGCCTACGATTACACAGACAACTGCGCCTACAGCCATCGTGCTCCAAAATAAAAAGAACCATTTTTTTAACGTCACGCCAATAATCCCCCTAGAGGTTTTGCCTTTATTTTACCACGATCACAACAAAAAGCTAACTGTATTCCATGATAATACGGTGAACAATGAGCATAATATGAATACTATTCAAGTTGTACTAAACAAGGCTGTACTTACGAAAGGAGTAAAATGATGCGCGTTCGCTGGATGTTTTTATTAATTTTAACGATATTCACGATGCTAGTGGCAGGCTGCGGATCAGAACCATCCAACAATTCTCAGCAAACAAGCTACAAGGATATGAAATCAATGGTCATCGACATTTTAAAAACAGAAGATGCGCAAAAGGCGTTACAGCAATCCTCTGAGCAGATGTCCGGATATTCCGCCCACTCCTCTAAGCTGCTTTCTATTCAAGACCAAGAAGAGGTTAGATTAGCGGTTAAAGATGTTATCAGTTCTCCGGATTATGACAAAGTGATTAAAAAGTTAATGACTGATACCCGTTTTGCAGGTGAGTTTGCCAAAGCGGTCAATAAGGAAAACAAGGATATTCATAAAGAGCTTATTAAGGACCCACAATATCAGGCGGAAATGATCAAAACCTTAAAAACGCCAGAAATGGATAAGCTTATTTTGGAAGTTCTCAAGAGCACGCAATATCGGAAAGAATTAATGTCTATTATGCAGGATGCCATGCAAAACCCAATCTTCAGATTGGAGCTGCTTGATTTGATGAAGACAGCCGTGAAGGAAGAGCTGCAGGTCAAGCCTGATGAAAAGGTGAAGAAGCAGCAAGAGGGGCAACAGGGTCAAGGTGGCCAAGGCCAAGGTGAGGGTGAAGGCGAAGACTCGAATATGGAGCAATCCGAAGATCAGCAATAGTGCTGAGGTACTTTGAAAAAAAGAACCCCCTCCACACCCGAATCAGGTGATGGAAGGGGTTCTATTTTCAGCTATTCGCATTTATTAATAACTGCTTGGGCAAGCTCTTTGTATAATTGACCTGTTTCTGTTTCTTCCTTATATACAGAAGGAGAAAAATCCGGCTCAGCTGGATGGTTTTCTGGCGCCCCTAGCGGTATTTGCGCGAGCAAATCGCAATTCAGCGTTTCTGCTAAGCGTCCGCCGCCGCCTCTTCCGAAGACGTACTCCTTTTCCCCAGTGGAAGGCGACAAGTAATAAGACATGTTTTCAACTACACCGATAATCTCATGTTCGGTTTTGATTGCCATCGCGCCAGCCCTTGCAGCGACAAATGCTGCTGTAGCATGCGGTGTAGTCACGATAATTTCTTTGCTATGCGGTATAATTTGGTGTACATCCAAGGCGATATCACCTGTGCCTGGAGGCAGATCGAGCAGTAAATAATCCAGCTCTCCCCACGCAATTTCTTGGAAGAAATTGCGCAGCATTTTTCCGAGCATCGGACCGCGCCATACGATCGGACTATTATCTTCTACGAAAAAGCCCATGGACATCACTTTGACGCCAAATTTCTCAATTGGGATAACCTTTTCATTAATAACTTCCGGTCGCTCTTCAATCCCCATCATATCCGGTACGCTGAAGCCATAAATATCTGCATCGATAATACCTACCCGCTTGCCTTCACGAGCCAGCGCTGCAGCCAAATTAACGGTAACTGTCGATTTGCCTACGCCGCCCTTGCCGCTTGCAATTGCGATAAAGATTGTTTTGCTGCCCTCATCAAGTAAGGTGCTGTCCAAGCCTGCGCCATGTCCTTCAATCGTTCCTGCGCCCTGCTTTTTATTTTGACCGCCTGCCGCTGCATTTTGACCTGCTGCGCGGGAGCCGCTTGCCTGCTCCTCTGACTCACCGCCGCGAAAGCGGCAGTGTACTGCTTCTACACCTAGCGGTGCAAGCGCTTTGTGAAGCGCGGCTTCAATTGCTGCTTGGGCTTGCTCGCCTGCTCCTACTACTGTGACGGAAACCTGCTGCTCACGTACCATCACATCACGAAAACTGACTTGATCCTTGCTATATTGTGCCATCACAAGCTCAATGGCTTCTACTGCCTGCTCACGCGTCAACATAAACTCTGTCCCACCCTTTGATTATTTCCTGTATGATTGTCTCTATTATATCATAGGTCAATACGAATCAAGCAATTACGGTTTCGCCGATGTTTGAATCGTTTCTCCTGAGCTGAAGCGAAGAATACCTTTGTAGATGGATGCCGCAACCATCCGCTGATACTCTGAATCTGCCAGTCTGGACGCTTCACCAGGATTTGATAAGAAGCCTACCTCAACTAACGCAACAGGAGTTTTCTCTAATGCTTTCAATAAATAAACCTCCGTTACTTCACCGGCCATTCTCGTCGTATTTTGCAGGTTATCACGCAATTCATTTTGTATTAGCGTAGCTAGCGTCCGGCTTTCAGCTATACTATTAGGATGATAAAAAGTTTGGGCGCCTGACCATTTCGAAGAAGGAATGCTGTTCATATGAATACTAATAACAGCGGCCGGCTGTTGTTCTTCAATTAATGCTACCCTCTTTTTTAAATCCTCCGTCTTACGCTTGCTATAGGATCGTTGTCCTTCACTGGCCAGATCATAATCTCCCTCTCTCGTCATAATGACAAGTGCTCCTGACTGCTGCAAATAATCACGCAGCTGCAGGGCGATCGCTAAATTCAAATCTTTTTCAATCAACCCTTGCTTGCTTATTGCCCCGCCATCTACACCGCCATGGCCAGCATCAATAACAATTGTTTTTCCCGATAATGGCAATGTCCAATACGTCCATGAGCTTGCAGGCGCCATTCTTTGCGTAAGCAAAATAGTTACAAGTGTAATGACGACCGCAGCAAGCATAACACGGACAGCACCTTTATAAGACATCCATACAACAAAGTGCCGGCTAATTCGGCGCATCGACCTACCACCTCATCCTACATATCAGTAATGCAATAAGCTCGTCTAAGCTATTGTCCTTATTATTTATATGGGACGAGGCATTTATTTATGTTTGTTCCTTATAATATCTGCGGGTTGTCTTTCGGCAGCTCTATTTAACCAGTGACGATGCGACCTCAATATGCTTGTTATAATCTTTCTTTAGTGCAACTGCTGCTGAAGAAATTAGCAGGGTTACCGCTACAATGCCTAAGAGAGAGACAATGTTACTTCTAATACTTGCATCGCCGCCGCCAAAAATAATCGTATAATAACCATCTGCACCATATGTAGCTGGCAATATAGAAGCTAATTTTATATACCCTTCAGAAAGCGCTGCTTTCGGCACAAGTACCCCTGATGTTACAAGCTGCAGGGAAAGAGCTAATATATTGAACAGCATCCCTAAATTTCCGAATAATAAAACAAAGATTTGCGCTAATGATAAAAACGCCCAGAACATGATGGATTGAAATAAGTAAATAGAAAAAGTGTTTACTTCGCTAGCGATATTAAAGATCGACATAAGCCCTATTGTTAGTATAGGGAGTATAAAAGCTACCCCGATATTTATAATCTGCCTGCTGGCAAATAGCCCCCATTTTGAAACGGACCCTTTAACTAATTGTAAGGCATCCTGATGCTGCATTATCATGACCATAGCTCCGACAAATGAAGAAATAATAATCATAAATGGCACAAAATTAGCCGCAAACCCTTCCGCATTGTTAACCTTTTTAATATCTGCTCCAATAGGCTTATCCTTCATATGTTCAACCAACATTTTCACAGAACTTCCAATAGAATCTGCCAGTTCCTTCGGGATAGCAGCATTACTTATCTGCTGGCCAAATACACTCGTCGCTTCTGATTTCTGAAAAGCAAACAATTGCTGATTAATCTGTTCATTGAGATGAAATGCCGTATTTTCCATCATCGTTTTTGTCAGTGATGAATTGGATTGATTAACCCAGTAGACAATACTTGCCTCTGCACCTGACTGCATGCTATTTGAAAGTGAATCAGGGATTTGGATAATCATTTCGATTTTACGATCGTTCATATCCGTCTGAGCAAGCTCCAGGGAGCTGTAGGTTTCAATTTGGAAAGGCAGACTTTCGTTTATTCTTTGAGCGATGTCCTGCCCAATCCCAGCATCCTCATTCAGCAAGCCAACCTTTAAATGATTGAATCTGTCGCTTACCCCATCATAAGCTGTCATCCAGACCGTAAAGAAAATGAGTTGAAAGGCAATAGCTGCTGCTATGCCAATATAAGTTGCTCTAATTTTAAATATTGCTTTTAAACCTTTCACCATACGATCTCCTCCTAAAGAAAGTAAGTACATACTTGCATGTTGTTTAAAAAATAATTCTAGGGGGTTAATGCCCTAGAAAAAATAGATACATTCGTTTTCAATATTTGTTCGGTTGAAAGCTGCGTAACTTTGGCACCTAATCGGGCTCGTGACAGGAAATGACCAAAGTTGAAGTGAATGAGAGCCATAGCGACCGCTTCTATATCTGTATCGATCAGCTTTCCTTTACGGCTCATCTCCAATAAATAATTCATCAGCTCTTGCTTAATCTCCAAGGGAATGTTAGCAATTTCCTCATCAATCTCAGGAAAAGCCCCTGCCTCTTTGAAGCCAATTAATACAAAGTCTTTAATCGACATCATATAAGCTTGATATTCAAGGAAAAAATGATACAAGTCTTTCTCCAAATCCCAATAAACCTTCTCTTGAACGACTTTCCGCAGCACGGGTCCATATGAAAATTTCTGTATGATCGCTCGCAATAAGCCTCTTTTATTGCCAAAGTGACGAAAAAGCGTAACTTCATTAACCCCGGCCTGCTCAGCAATAGCTTTTGTTGTCGCTGCTGTGTAGCCCTTTAAGCTAACTAATTCAATGGCTGCCTCAATAATTCGATCAGCGGTAGATTGCATAATGATCTGACCCTTTCAAACAATGCAAGTGATTACTTGCATTGTAGTATAATTAGCCCCCATAGTCAACAGTTGTATTGTTTGAATAGCCGCTACGCATAAAATTAAAGCCCTTGGCCAATAAAGGCCAAGGGCTGAAACTTTTTGAAATACAAGAAATATTAACGCTTCGAGAACTGTGGAGCACGACGAGCAGCTTTAAGACCGTATTTCTTACGCTCTTTCATACGCTGATCGCGAGTCAAGAAGCCCGCACGCTTCAAAGCTGGACGGAATTCTGGGTCAGCTTTAAGCAAAGCACGGGAAATACCGTGACGGATTGCTCCTGCTTGTCCGGACATACCGCCGCCATTAGCAATAACAAGAACATCGTACTTGGACAATGTATCTGTTAGGTTAAGCGGCTGCTTAACGATTAATTTCAAAGTTTCCAATCCGAAATATTCGTTCAAATCGCGTTTATTAACAATGATTCGTCCTTCACCCGGCACAAGACGTACGCGTGCTACAGAGTGTTTACGACGACCGGTTCCATAGTATTGCACTTGAGCCATGAACCTTGTCCTCCTCTTTATTAACCGCGAAGTTCGTAAACTTCTGGGTTTTGTGCTTGATGTGGATGCTCCGCACCTGCGTATACTTTAAGTTTAAGCTTCATTTTCTCGCCAAGACGGTTTTTAGGCAGCATGCCATGAACAGCTAGCTCGATAACACGTTCAGGTTTTTTACTGATCATTTCATGAGCTGGAGTAGCTTTCAATCCGCCTGAGTAGCCAGAGTGACGATAGTACATTTTGTCAGCCAATTTGTTGCCAGTAAGAACAATTTTTTCAGCATTGATTACTACTACAAAGTCGCCAGTATCCACATGCGGTGTGAATTGTGGCTTGTGCTTGCCGCGAATAAGGCTAGCAACCTCTGTAGCCAAACGACCTAGCGTTTTACCAGTTGCGTCTACAACGAACCATTTACGCTCAACTTCGTTTGTCTTTGCCATATAAGTGGTACGCATGGATGATCCTCCTTCATTCTCTTACCTTAATCATTTTATAGCAGCATTTTAAAAAAGAATCCGTACGTCCTCTTATGAGGCACATCCGATCTTTAACGTGCTCATTACTATTAGATCGATTGGTAAATGACTTACCTTCGAAATATATTTGCAATTACATAGTTGAATGGCCATTCTTAGTCGGGGCTGTGGGAGAGCCACTAAGAAAGCACAACTAATATTCTACTACATGGGCGTATCAAGTGCAAGCTATTCCGTGCATTTTTCGCTTATAAATTCGTCATTATTTTTAGCGATTGCATACTTTCGTCTCATATCTAACTCAAACGTTCAAAAGCGATTTGTTACTATAAATAAAGTCTGAAAATATTTACAAATTTTCCGTTTCATAATATATGCTTATTATAAGGCATCTATGCCACTGGACCTTAGTCGTAGATTCAACTACATCAATAGACGGTTAACTTAAACTGAATAGTACTGCTACAATAAGGTAACGATTACGAAAAGGAGTTTTTTTATGCGACGTTCATCATTGCTCGGATTACTGCTTATTATTATTGGCGTATTCTTTTTATTTACATTAACCAGCTCATCATTTTCTTGGGATTCGTTATGGTCCAAGATTTCAAAGGATATTAATTATGAAAGACAGTTTGCGGTTGAAAAAATTGAAGAGCTTGATATTGAAACAAGCAGCACAAATATTGAGTTTGTGCAAAGCAAGGATAACCAAGGGCGCGCTCTGCTAACAGGCAAAGTGGCCGGACTGTTTGGCAAAAAGGTGGAGCTGAATGTAGATGAGCAGCAAAATAAGCTAGTTATCCGCAGTAAACATAACAGTATTGGCATAGGCTATTTCAGCGCCAAGCTTGTTATCGAGCTGCCTGAAAAAGTATGGAACAAAGTTACTGTAAACAGCACAAGCGGCAATATTAAGCTAAACCACTTACAAGCGGCTGAGAGTCAAATTAAATTAAACTCTGGCAATCTTACCGTAGATCAGCTGATCTCTCAAAAGGCGGATCTGGATGCAACAAGCGGAAATCTTAAGGTAACAAATAGCCGTATCGCCTCCTTGTCCCTAAAGACAAATAGCGGTGGTATAACAGCAAACATCATGGACGCGTCACAAATACAGTTCAAATCTACAAGCGGCAACGTAACTATTAACGGGGAAACTATTGTGGTAGACGGGAAAGTTACGTCGGGAAACGTAAAGTTGACTGCTGATGAAATTATCGGCGACTCCAAGCTGCAAGTCACAAGCGGCAACATCACCGTAAATTTAAAGAAAGCTCCTGTTGACCTGGCGATTAATTACGAAGGAAGCTCTGGAACTGGCAGAATTAAGCAGGACGGCTTTAAATATACGTATGAAGGCAAGCATAACAATTCCTTCAAAGGTGCGTTTGGCGAAGGAAGCATTGCTCTAAATGTAAAAACATCTTCTGGCAACTTCACTCTGCAGTAAACTAGCTAGCTTCTATATAACTTTTTACAAAGACAGTAATGAACTTTTAAGGGTTGCCACAAACGCTATTTGTGCAAAAATGACAGCTTGAATTTTCTAACGGTTGCTATCGTGCTTAATATCTTAAAAACCGCTGATTTCTTAGCAAAATGGTGCAATAGCGTACATGACAACCGTTAAAATATTAATTAGGTTAAAAACATCGAAATAGCCTTGATGACAACCGTTATGGCAATTTTGGCAGTCGATTATTGTTATACATTGAAAAAGACCGACTCTTCCTATGAAGTGTCGGTCTTGCTTATATTTCTATATCATATTGCACATCGACCAATACTAATCCTTGGGCTAACGCAGTTGGACCGGCTTTGGAGCGGTCCTTCGCCTCTAATATCCGCTTCATATCAATTGGCGCTATTTTGCCTTGTCCGACCCAAAGCAAAGTCCCCATAATAGCTCGCACCATGTTATACGTAAAACCATTGCCGGTAATCACCATATGCCAGAAAACGCCTTCTCGCTCCAAAGAAGCGTCATAAACGGTTCTAACATGATGAGCCTTCGTTGACCTTGTTGATGTATAAGACGTGTAATCATGCTCGCCAACAATATAGGTCAATGCTTCCTTCATCGCGTCAAAATTCAATTTGACAGGGTGATGAAGCCTGTACTGCCTGCCGAGCACAGCAGGGAATTTACCTGTATCAAGTGTATAACGATACGTTTTGCGTATAGCGGAGTGCCGGGCGTGAAATCGGTCCGGCGCTTCTGCTGCCGAGAGCACAACGATATCATCAGGCAAAATCGTATTCAGTGCAATAGCAAAGCGGTCAATCGGAATTTTTGAAGCTGTCTGAAAATGAAATACTTGTCCTTCCGCATGCACGCCCGCATCCGTCCGTCCCGAACCATGAATAACAACCGGTTCATGAACAAGCTTGGCTAGCGCTTTCTCAATTTCATCCTGCACGGTTCTGCCATAAGGCTGTGACTGGAATCCATTGAAATTCGTTCCATCATAGCTCACTCGTACTGCGATGTTGCGCAAGAGATTCCAGCCTCCTCTTTGTTATCATTGCAATACAATACACCCATAAATTCAAAAAAAGGTGGCCGCTAAGGTCCACCCTTTTTTAAAAAGAAGAAACTACACTGCCTACCTATTAGAGTCGACAGGGCTTCTTCGAAAATTGTTACTTAAAACAGGAATGATCGCTTATCCGCGATCAACCAGTTCCAAATACACCATAGGCGCAGCATCACCGCGGCGAGGTCCCAGCTTAAGGATACGCGTGTATCCGCCAGCACGCTCAGCGTAACGCTCAGCCAGTTCGGAGAACAGCTTTTGAATTGCATCCTTTTCGCCGTCTACAGTTTCGCGACGAACGAAAGCAGCAACTTGACGACGTGCATGCAAATCACCTTTTTTAGCTTTAGTGATCAGCTTTTCAGCGATAGAACGAACTTCTTTCGCCTTTGCTTCAGTCGTTTGAATGCGCTCATATAGGAACAAGTCTGTGACAAGGTCACGGAACAATGCTTTACGTGCACTGGAGTCACGTCCTAATTTTTGATATGCCATTTGTTTTCCCCTCCCTTGCTCGTTTGTCTAAACAATGCTGAGTCCTACTCTTCCGTACGTAGACCAAGTCCAAGCTCTTCAAGCTTCTCTTGAACTTCCTCGAGTGATTTGCGACCAAGGTTACGCACCTTCATCATATCCTCTTCGGATTTCGTAATTAGCTCTTGAACTGTATTGATACCCGCACGCTTCAAGCAGTTGTATGAACGTACAGAAAGATCCAGCTCCTCGATTGTCATCTCCAGAACTTTTTCTTTCTTATCTTCTTCTTTTTCGACCATAATCTCAGCGTCTTTGGCCTCATCCGTCAATCCTACAAACAAATCCAAATGCTCTGTTAGAATTTTTGCGCCAAGGCTTACCGCCTCTTCTGGACGAATACTGCCGTCAGTCCAAACTTCAAGCGTCAGCTTGTCATAGTTTGTAACTTGACCTACGCGAGTATTTTCCACGCTGTAGTTCACACGAGTAATCGGCGTGTAGATCGAATCAACTGGAATTACGCCAATCGGTTGATCATCACTCTTGTTCCGGTCCGCCTGTACGTATCCGCGTCCCCGATTAGCAAAAATTCGCATATGGAGTCGTGCGCCGGAGGCCAAGGTTGCAATGTGAAGATCAGGGCTTAAAATCTCGACATCGCTGTCCGCTCGAATGTCTCCCGCTGTTATGTTTCCTTCACCGTCAGCATCGATCTCCAACACTTTCTCTTCGTCAGAGTGGATTTTGAGCGATAGGCGCTTCAGGTTTAGAATGATTTCCGTTACGTCTTCAATCACTCCAGGAATCGTAGAAAACTCGTGAAGCACTCCGTCAATTTGAACCGATGTTACTGCAGCACCCGGCAACGACGACAGCAAAATTCGGCGTAGCGAATTGCCAAGTGTTGTTCCGTATCCGCGTTCCAACGGCTCGACTACGAAGCGCCCATAAGTTCCTTCATCATTTAATTCTACGGTTTCGATTTTCGGCTTTTCGATCTCAATCACTAATAGTACCCTCCTTCAAACGTCACTCCGTGTTACCTTGTCGATCTTGTGTTAAACCTAGTAGTATGCCAAACCTTCACAACCATTATTCACAAGTTGCGGTTATTTGATACCACCGCGGATTAAGCTACTATACGCGACGACGTTTCGGTGGGCGGCATCCGTTATGCGGAACTGGTGTTACATCCTTAATGAGGTTAACTTCCAATCCAGCTGCTTGAAGCGAGCGAATTGCTGCTTCGCGGCCAGCGCCTGGGCCTTTAACCATGACTTCAACCGTTCTCATGCCATGTTCCATCGCTGCTTTTGCTGCAGTTTCAGCAGCCATTTGAGCTGCAAAAGGTGTGCTCTTACGCGAACCTTTGAATCCAAGGTTACCAGAGCTTGCCCATGAAATTGCGTTGCCATGCGGATCTGTAATTGTAACAATTGTATTGTTAAACGTTGAGCGGATATGCGCAACGCCAGAGTCAATATTCTTCCGATCACGACGTTTCGTGCGAACGACTTTTTTACCTTTAGCCATTGTCCATTATCCTCCCTTCTTATTTCTTCTTGTTAGCTACAGTACGACGAGGTCCTTTACGCGTACGCGCATTCGTTTTCGTGCGTTGACCGCGAACAGGCAATCCACGACGATGACGAAGACCACGGTAGCAGCCGATCTCAGTTAGACGTTTAATGTTAAGTGAAATTTCACGACGTAGGTCGCCTTCCACTTTAACTGTTTTATCGATTGTTTCACGAAGACGAGCCAATTCATCCTCAGTCAAATCGCGAACACGAGTGTTAGCATTAACATCTGATTCAGCAAGAATTTTTTGAGAAGTTTTCTTACCGATACCAAAGATGTACGTCAGGGCGATTTCTATGCGTTTGTCACGCGGAATATCTACACCAGCTATACGTGCCATGGACTATTTCCCTCCTTTTATCCTTGTTTTTGTTTGTGTTTCGGATTTTCACAAATGACCATAACATTGCCTTTGCGACGAATAACTTTGCATTTTTCGCAAATCGGCTTAACCGAAGGTCTAACCTTCATTGTGATTACCTCCCGAATCTCTCGTCGGCAGGCCTATGACAGCCTACTTCCGATAAGTGATGCGCCCTCTTGTTAAATCATAAGGCGATAACTGTATAACCACTTTGTCTCCTGTCAGAATACGAATAAAATGCATTCTAAGCTTACCGGAAACATGTGCGAGAATCTGATGTCCGTTCTCCAGCTCCACCTTGAACATGGCATTCGGCAACGGTTCTACTACCGTACCTTCGACCTCAATGACGTCTTCCTTAGCCACCGTCATTCTCCTTTCGCATGCGCGTACTTCTGAATCACATAACGTAACTTGGCATTGGTCACCCTGCCTGTTTCTAGCAAGCTGCTTGTTACCTCTTGACTAATGGCAGGCTGTAACTCAAGATGCAGAACGTTCTTTTTCTTCGCTTGATCAAATCTACGCTTTTTACCATCGACAATCAGCACAAACCTCTCATCGACAATCTTTATAATAACAGCATAGCTGTCTTCATCTTTGCCGCGAAGCACTTTGACAAATTGACCAACCTGCGGCTGTACATCCGTAGCCATAACTATGGCTGCTGCGGCAGCATGGTCAAAATTTCAAAGCCGTCCTCCGTAACGGCGACTGTATGCTCAAAGTGAGCACACCAGGAACCGTCCTGTGTTACGACTGTCCAATTGTCCTCAAGCGTTCTGACATATCGTTCACCGATATTAACCATTGGCTCGATGGCAAGCACCATTCCCGGCTTTAGACGAGGGCCTCGATCTGGAATGCCGTAGTTCGGTATTTGCGGCTCTTCATGCAGATCCGCGCCGATTCCGTGCCCCACGTATTCGCGAACAATCGAAAATCCTGCATCTTCTACGACCTTTTGAATGGCATGTGAAATTGTATAAAGTCTAACGTCAGGCTTGATGAGCGCAAGCCCCGCATATAGCGATTGCTCCGTCACATCCAGCAGTCTTTGAACCTCATCGGATACTGCTCCAACCGCATAGGTCCAAGCTGAATCTCCGTGATAGCCTTCAAACTGTGCTCCGATATCGAGACTAACAATATCACCTTCGTTTAACTTGCGCGAACTTGGGAAGCCATGTACCAGCTCGTCATTGACTGAAGCACAAACGCTGGAAGGAAAACCATTGTAACCTTTGAAGGATGGAACAGCCTTCTGACTCCGGATGAAGTCTTCGGCAATTTTATCAAGCTCGGCTGTAGTAATACCAGGCCTAACATTTTGTTTCATAAGCTGGTGCGTCGCAGCTACGATGCGGCCAGCTTCCCTCATATATGTCAGCTCCGACTGGGATTTGCATATAATCATTACAATGTACCTTTCAAGCAAGAGATAATATCGCTAGATACAACGTTAATATCTTTCTCGCCGTCGACTTCTCGCAATAAACCTTTACCTCTGTAATAGTCAAGAAGCGGCGCAGTTTTGGATGTATATTCATCCAATCTAGTGCCTACCTTCGCTTCTGTATCATCTGAACGCTGATACAGCTCTCCGCCATCCTTGTCGCAAACTCCTTCAAGCTTTGGAGGATTGAACATTACATGATAGGTTGCTCCGCAAGTTTTGCAGAGGCGTCTGCCCGTCAAGCGAGCAAGAAGCAATCCGCGGTCAACTTTTAAATTTACTACATGATCAATGCTGCGACCCAGCTCAGCCAGCATGCCGTCAAGTGCTTCAGCTTGCTGCAGCGTGCGTGGAAAGCCGTCGAGCAAAAATCCTTTTTCGCAGTCGCTTTGTGCCAAACGTTCCTTTACGATTCCATTCGTAATCTCATCAGGAACGAGAAGGCCTTGATCGACATACTCTTTCGCTTTAAGCCCAAGAGGAGTGCCTTCCTTCATCGCCAAGCGAAATGCATCGCCTGTTGATAGATGAGGAATACCAAACTCTTGTACAATTCTCTCCGCTTGTGTACCTTTACCGGCTCCCGGAGGACCCATAAATAAAATATTCATTATCATGTTCCTCGCTTTAAACACAATAGGCTCATTCGGGCACCGCACCAACACCGAAGCGGCAGCCCGATCAGAACCTATTGTTATTTATTGATAAACCCTTTGTAATGGCGTTTGATCAACTGGCTCTCGATCTGTTTCATCGTATCAAGCGCAACGCCGACAACGATTAACAGTGAGGTACCGCCCAGCTGCACTGAGCGCGGTAATCCGGCAAGTGATCCGAAGAACACCGGTAGAACAGAGATTGCCGCTAGGAAAATCGCACCCGTTAACGTAATACGCGACATAACGCGAGTTAAGTAAGAAGATGTCGGTTTGCCAGGACGAATGCCAGGAATATATCCACCATTCTTTTTCATCTGATCTGCCATTTGCACAGGATTAATTTGCACGAAAGTATAGAAGAAGGTAAATCCGATAATGAGCAATACGTACAAGACCATACCAAGCGGCTTGTCATAGCTCATATTATCAATAATCCACTTCGCCCAATTATGGGTGCTCCAGAAGTTAGCGATCGTAATTGGGAATGTAATCAATGAAACTGCGAAGATAACAGGAATAACACCTGCGCCGTTCACTTTCATCGGAATGTGAGTGGATTGACCACCGTACATTTTACGTCCAACTACACGCTTAGCATACTGAACCGGGATTTTACGAATACCTTGCTGAATGAAGATAACACCTACAATAATCGCGATAATCGCAATTAGAACAAGCGCCATCTTGCCAATGTTAAGGAATAATTTATCTGTATCGACAAATTGATCTTCAACGATCGTACGAATGTGACCTGGAATACCAGCTACAATCGCAGCAAAAATTAGAATTGAAATACCGTTTCCGATACCTCTTTCTGTAATTTGCTCCCCTAACCACATTAAGAATGCAGTACCAGCAGTCAAGATAATAGCGATAATCAGGTAATCAACGAAAGTTGCATCAACAATCATTTCTTGCTGATATAAACGGTTAAAGCCGATCGCAGTTGCAAAGCCTTGTACAAGACCTAGAATAACTGTACCGTAACGCGTAATTTGCGCTAGTTTGCGTTTCCCGTTTTCGCCTTCCTTCTGCCATTCAGCAAACTTAGGAATTACATCCATCGACAATAGCTGTACGATAATGGATGCTGTGATGTACGGTGTAATTCCAATCGCGAAAATCGAGAATTGGAACAATGCACCGCCTGAGAAGGTGTTTAACAAGCCAAATATATCGTTGCCGAGCTCATTGGCTTGCTTAAATACTTCTTTGTTTACGTCTGGTACCGGTATGAACGCACCGATACGATAGATGAATAAAATAAACAGTGTGAACAGGATCCGTGTACGTAGATCCGTAACCTTCCAAATATTGGATACGGTTGTAAACAATTAGATCACCTCGGTTTTACCGCCGGCAGCCTGGATTTTCTCTACCGCAGATTGAGAGAACTTTTTAGCTTTAACAGTAAGCGCTACATTAATTTCGCCATTGCCCAAAATTTTAATTCCGGCAAGTGGATTTTTCACAATCCCTTGTTCAAGAAGAACTTCTGGTGTGACTTCAGTACCTGCTGCAAAGCTGTTAAGATCTTCAATGTTGACAATCGCGTATTCGGTACGGAATGGATTATTGAAACCGCGCTTAGGCAGACGACGGTACAATGGGTTTTGGCCGCCCTCAAATCCAGGACGAACGCCGCCGCCGGAGCGTGCATTTTGACCTTTGTGGCCTTTACCCGCTGTTTTGCCGTTGCCAGATCCGATACCGCGACCTTTACGCTTAGCTACTTGGGTAGAACCAGCTGCTGGTGCTAACTCATGCAATTTCATCGTTCGTGCACCTCCTTATTTATTTCGTGTAAATCGGTCTATTATTGTACTTCTTCAACTTTTACCATATGGCTGACATGATTAATCATGCCGCGAATAGCCGGGCTGTCGTTTTTAACGACCGATTGATGCAGCTTACGAAGGCCGAGCGATTCAACCGTTGCACGTTGTTTCTCGTTGCGACCAATCAAACTGCGAACGAGGGTGATTTGCAATTTTGCCATCGTTATTCCCTCCTTAACCTAACAGCTCTTCGACAGTTTTTCCACGAAGTTTAGCAACATCTTCCGCACGTTTAAGACGGGATAAACCTTCTAGAGTTGCATTTACCATATTCATGGAGTTCGAAGAACCGAGCGATTTAGTCAAGATGTCGCCTACACCAGCTAGCTCAAGAACCGCACGAACCGGTCCGCCAGCGATAACTCCAGTACCTTCATTCGCAGGTTTTAGAAGAACTTCGCCTGCGCCAAAGCGACCAATTACAAGGTGAGGAATCGATGTTCCTACTAGTGGTACATGGATCAAGTTTTTCTTAGCATCGTCAATGCCTTTGCGAATCGCATCAGGCACTTCGCTTGCTTTACCGATCCCTGCGCCAACGTAGCCTTTGCCGTCGCCGACTACTACAAGCGCGCTAAAGCTGAAGCGACGACCGCCTTTAACAACTTTCGCAACGCGATTGATATGCACAACTTTTTCAGTCAGTTCTAACGTATTAGGATCTACACGCAAGTCATTTAACCTCCTTATTGGATGATTAGAATTGCAGGCCTGCTTCGCGTGCTGCTGTAGCAAGCGCCTGAATTCTTCCATGATACAAGTAACCGCCACGATCGAATACGACCTCAGTTACACCTTTAGCTTGAGCGCGCTTAGCGATCAATTCGCCAACTTTAGCAGCTGCTTCAACGTTACCGCCGTTGCCTACTCCGCTTAGCTCTTTATCCTTAGTCGATGCAGAAGCTAGTGTAATACCAGCAACATCATCAATTAATTGTGCATACATGTGCTTGGAGGAACGGAATACAGACAGACGTGGACGAGCCGCTGTACCGCTAATTTTTTTACGAACACGCAGGTGTCTTTTCAGACGAGCCTTGTTTTTATCGCCTTTCGTAATCATGCTTGGTTCCCTCCTTTCTTTCTGCCTTAAGATGCTATTTCAAGCAAACCGTAAGTTTGCTTATTTTTTCTTACCAGCTTTACCTTCTTTACGGATGATGCGCTCACCTTCGTATTTGATACCTTTACCTTTGTAAGGCTCAGGCTCACGTACGGAACGGATTTGAGCAGCCATAGCGCCAACGCGCTCTTTATCAATACCGCGAACAGTAATCTTAGTGTTGGAAGGAACTTCAAACTCAATACCGTTCTCTGGAGTGATTTCAACTGGATGTGAGTATCCAACGTTAAGAACCACTTTATCACCGGACTTGCTTGCACGGTAACCAACGCCTACTAGCTCAAGATTTCTGGAGAAACCTTCTGTAACACCGCCAACCATGTTAGCGATCAAGCTGCGAGTTGTACCATGCAAAGAGCGATGCAATTTATTTTCAGACGGACGTTCTACCACGATTTCGCTGCCTTCAACTTTGATAATAATATCTTTGTGGAATTCACGAGTAAGCGTGCCTTTCGGTCCCTTTACTGTAAGTACCGAGTTATCCAGGTTGACAGTTACGCCACCAGGAACTGCGATCGGTTTACGACCAATACGAGACATTGTTACACCTCCAGTCTTTCTAACTTGTTTCTTACCAAACGTAGCAAACTACTTCGCCGCCGGATTTAACTTGACGTGCTTCTTTGTCAGTCATAACTCCTTTGGAAGTCGAAATAATTGCGATTCCGAGTCCGCCTAGTACACGAGGTACTTCAGCAGCTTGAGTATACACGCGCAGACCTGGTTTGGAGATACGCTTCAAACCTGTAATTACGCGCTCTTGGTTCGGGCCGTATTTCAAGAAAATACGAATAATCCCTTGTTTGTTGTCCTCGATATATTCAGCATCGCGGATAAAGCCCTCGCGCTTCAAAATTTCAGCAATTTGCTTCTTGATTTTAGAAGCGGGCATTTCCACGGTTTCGTGACGAACTGTATTCGCATTGCGAATGCGTGTCAACATATCTGCAATCGGATCAGACATAACCATTGTGTTAACCTCCTTCCCGAACTAGGTCGATTACCAGCTTGCTTTTTTAACGCCAGGAATCTGGCCCTTATATGCTAATTCGCGGAAACAAATCCGGCAAATTTTAAACTTTTGCAAAACAGAGTGAGGACGTCCGCAACGCTCACAACGCGTATAAGCGCGTACTTTGAATTTCGGTGTGCGTTGTTGCTTCACTTTCATCGAAGTTTTTGCCACTGGGTATTACACCTCCTACAAGTGGATTACTTCGCAAACGGCATGCCCAATTGGGTCAGCAATTCACGAGATTCTTCGTCTGTTTGTGCCGTCGTGACGATGACGATGTCCATACCGCGCACTTTATCAACTTTATCATATTCAATCTCAGGGAAGATCAATTGCTCTTTCATACCAAGCGTGTAGTTACCACGGCCATCAAACGCTTTTGTTGATACACCATGGAAGTCACGAACGCGTGGAAGCGAAATGTTGAACAATTTATCTAGGAAGTGGTACATGCGCTCGCCGCGCAATGTCACTTTAACCCCGATCGGCATGTTTTCACGAAGCTTAAAGCCTGCAATGGACTTCTTAGCACGAGTAACAACCGGCTTTTGACCAGAAATGATGCGCAGCTCTTCAACAGCAGCATCTAGTATTTTGGAGTTGGAAACAGCTTCACCAACACCCATATTGATTACTACTTTCTCAACCTTCGGTACTTGCATAACCGATGTATAATTGAACTTCTGCATTAGAGCAGGAGTAATTTCATTAAGAAAGCGACCTTTCAGTCTTGTTGTCATTGTTTTGGACCTCCTTTCCTACCAGAACGATTAGTCAATCACTTCGCCGGAACGCTTAGCGATTCGAACTTTTTTGCCGTTTTCAAGCACTTTATATCCGATTCGTGTTACTTTTCCGCTCTTCGGATCGATGTGCATAACGTTAGAAACGTGAATTGGCGCTTCTTGCTCAATGATACCGCCTTGTGGATTAACTTGAGAAGGGCGAGTATGCTTCTTCACCATGTTAACACCTTCAACGAGCACGCGGTTTTCACGTGGATACGCTGCGATTACGCGGCCCTTCTTACCTTTATCCTTACCGGTAATGATGATAACCGTGTCATCTTTTTTAACGTGCAATTTGTTATTGTACGATTCTTTAATTTTCTTTAGCCTTGGCATGAGTTACACCTCCTGCACGCTTGTGCTTTCAAGCTTATATAGAGTTTCTTAGATTACTTCTGGTGCAAGCGAAATGATTTTCATGAAATCTTTATCGCGAAGCTCACGAGCAACAGGTCCAAAAATACGTGTACCGCGTGGGCTCTTATCTTCTTTAACAACTACTGCTGCGTTCTCATCAAAAGAGATGTATGAACCGTCTTTACGACGAACAGTGCGCTTCGTACGAACGATAACCGCTTTAACTACGTCACCTTTTTTGACAACGCCGCCTGGTGTTGCTTGTTTGACGGAGCAAACGATCAAATCGCCAATAGCTGCTGTACGACGTCCAGTACCGCCTAGTACACGAATACACATAAGCTCTCTAGCACCAGAGTTGTCTGCAACTTTCAATCGCGAAAATGGTTGGATCATTTTAGCGTCCTCCTTTCGGAAAAAGTGCTCCTATGTTGCATAGGTATATTTTATAGAACAACCGCAGATTCTACAATTTCAACAAGTCTAAAGCGCTTGTCTTTGGAAAGTGGACGAGTTTCCATGATTTTCACAGTATCGCCAATTTTCGCTTGATTGTTCTCGTCGTGAGCCTTGTACTTTTTCGTATAACGAATACGCTTATGGTACAAATTGTGCTCCTTGTAGGTTTCTACAGCTACAACGATTGTTTTATCCATTTTGTCGCTTACAACTTTGCCGATTTGAACTTTACGGGCATTGCGTTCGCTCATGTTCTTCCTCCTTCCTTTTTCCGTGAACATACTATAGGATTAAGGCCTTTAATTAGCCGCTTATTCCGAGTTCTCTTTCACGCAAAACGGTTTTAGCACGAGCTATTTCCTTACGCACGTCACGAATCCGAGTTGGATTGTCGAGCTGCCCTGTTGCCAATTGGAAACGAAGGTTGAAAAGCTCCTCTTTAAAACCAGCAATTTTTTGTTCAATCTCAACAGAGGTCAGGTTGCGAATATCACTAGCTTTCATTTGCTTCACCACCCACTTCTTCGCGTTTCACGAACTTCGTTTTAACCGGTAGTTTGTGAGCCGCAAGACGCAGTGCTTCGCGAGCTACTTCTTCCGGTACACCCGCAAGTTCGAACATGATCTTACCAGGTTTTACAACTGCAACCCATTTTTCAACGTTACCCTTACCACTACCCATACGAACCTCTAGAGGCTTTTGAGTAATCGGCTTGTCTGGGAATATTTTAATCCAAACTTTACCACCACGTTTAATGTAACGAGTCATAGCAATACGAGCCGCTTCAATTTGACGGTTCGTAATCCATGACGGCTCAGTCGCTTGTAGACCGTATTCGCCGAACGCTACTGTTGTGCCGCCTTTAGCGCGACCTTTCATGTGACCGCGTTGTTGTTTGCGGTGTTTGACACGTTTAGGCACCAACATGATTAGTTGCCTCCTTCCTGGGGAGCTTTCTTCTTAGTTGGAAGGACTTCGCCACGATAGATCCATACTTTTACGCCTAGACGGCCGTAAGTAGTATGAGCCTCAGCTGTGCCATAGTCAATATCAGCACGAAGCGTATGAAGCGGAACTGTACCTTCGCTATATCCTTCAGAACGTGCAATTTCCGCACCGCCGAGACGACCGCTAACAGCAGTTTTAATCCCTTTAGCACCTGCGCGCATAGAACGTTGAATCGCTTGTTTCAATGCACGACGGAAAGATACACGACGCTCAAGTTGTTGTGCGATGCTTTCAGCTACTAGAATAGCATCAAGATCAGCTTGTTTAATTTCAGAAATATTGATGTGAACTTTCTTGCCTTTTGTAATCTTGCCTAGTTCTGTACGTAGATTTTCTACTTCAGAACCGCCTTTACCGATAACCATACCTGGCTTCGCCGTTTGAATCGTCACGTTCACGCGATTTGCAGCGCGTTCGATTTCAATGCGGGAAACAGCAGCATCTTTCAGCTTGTTTTTCAGGTATTCACGAATTTTAACATCTTCCAAAAGAAGATCACCGAAATCTTTACCAGCGTACCATTTGGATTCCCAATCACGGATAATCCCGATACGAAGACCGTTAGGGTTTACCTTTTGACCCACGCGTTATCCCTCCTTATTTTTCTGATACCGCCAAGGTAATGTGGCTGGTTCTTTTATTAATCCGGCTTGCGCGACCCATAGCTCGCGGACGGAAACGTTTCATAGTTGGACCTTGGTTTACGAAAGCTTGAGATACAACCAATTTACTTACGTCCATCTGGAAATTATGTTCAGCGTTAGCAATAGCCGAGTTAAGCAACTTCTCCAAAATTGGGGATGCAGCCTTTGGCGTGTGACGCAAAATTGCGATTGCTTCACCAACTTGCTTACCGCGAATCAAATCCGCAACCAGCTGAGCTTTACGAGGAGCAATACGAATAAATTTAGCATGCGCTTTAGCTTCTGACATGTAGGAACCTCCTCTCATTCAAGAAAGTGATAAAGGGCAAATTAACGTCTGCCCGTTTTTTTATCTTCACCGGCATGGCCTTTGTACGTACGAGTTGGTGCAAATTCACCAAGCTTGTGTCCAACCATATCTTCCGTTACATATACCGGCACGTGCTTGCGTCCATCATAAACAGCAAATGTGTGACCGATGAATTGCGGGAAAATGGTCGAGCGACGAGACCAAGTTTTTACAACGACTTTTTTATTTCCTTCGTTCAAATCCTCGACTTTTTTAAGCAGGTAACCGTCGACAAACGGTCCTTTCTTCAAACTGCGACCCATGTGATATCCTCCCTTCACGAAAACGCTGGCGTACTGTGGATAACCACCATCATTACGCGCAAGTTTTCAAGCTTCTATTACTTCGTGCGCTTACGAATGATATATTGGCTTGACGCTTTTTTCTTCTGGCGTGTTTTGTATCCAAGAGTCGGTTTGCCCCATGGAGATACTGGAGACTTGCGTCCAATCGGGGAACGACCTTCACCACCACCATGCGGGTGATCGTTAGGGTTCATAACAGATCCGCGAACAGTTGGACGTTTGCCTAACCAGCGGCTGCGGCCAGCTTTACCAATTTTGATAAGCTCATGGTCGCCGTTACCTACAGAACCGATAGTTGCACGGCAAGTATTAAGAATACGACGAACTTCGCCTGAGCTCAAACGAATGGATACGTAAGCTTCTTCTTTACCAAGAAGCTGAGCTTCTGTACCAGCTGCGCGAACTAGCTGTCCGCCTTTGCCTGGCTTCAATTCGATGTTGTGGATAAGTGTACCCACTGGAATATTAGCTAGTGGCAATGCATTACCAACACGGATGTCTGCATCCGGTCCGGACTCGATTTGATCGCCGACTTTCAAACCTTTAGGTGCGATAATGTAAGCTTTAGCACCGTCAACGTAGTGGATAAGTGCGATGTTGGAAGTACGGTTTGGATCGTATTCGATCGTAGCAACTTTACCAATTACGCCATCCTTAGTACGTTTGAAGTCGATAATACGGTATTTACGTTTATGTCCGCCGCCTTGGTGACGAACAGTAATTTTACCTTGGTTGTTGCGTCCAGCCTTCTTGTTAAGAGGCGCTAGCAACGATTTCTCCGGTGTGCTTGTCGTAATTTCTTCGAAAGTAGATACGGACATATTACGACGTGCAGGAGAGGTCGGTTTATACTTTTTGATAGACACTAGTTTTCCCTCCTTTTCTATACAGACGTTTCAAAGAACTCTAGCTCTTTGCTGTCATCGCTCAATTGAACGATAGCTTTTTTCCAATCAGGTCTGTATCCGCTATGTCTGCCATAACGCTTTAGTTTACCTGCTACACGCATTGTGTTTACGCCGGTTACTTTAACATTGAAAATTTGCTCAATCGCATTTTTGATTTCAGTTTTGTTCGCACGAAGATCAACTTCGAAAACATAACGCTTTGCAGCCATGAAATCACTTGTACGTTCTGTAATAACCGGGCGCTTGATAATATCGCGAGGATTTTTCATTACGCAAGCACCTCCTGTACTTTCTCAACAGCTTCTTTAGTGATAATCAGCTTATCATAAAGCAATACGTCACGAACATTAATGCCGTCAGCTGCTACAAACTTAACGCCAGGGATGTTACGTGCAGATAGTGCAACGTTATCCTCATAGTTAGCTGTAACGATTAGAGCTTTGCGATCTGCTTTAAGATTTGTAAGAATGCCTGCAAATTCCTTTGTCTTTGGAGCTGCCATAGCCAGTTGATCTAGAACGATCAATTCGCCAGCAATCACCTTGGAAGACAATGCGGATCTAATTGCAAGACGACGAACTTTTTTAGGCAATTTGAAGCCGTATGAGCGAGGAGTCGGACCAAATACTGTTCCGCCGCCTACCCATTGTGGTGAGCGAATGCTACCTTGACGAGCACGGCCTGTGCCTTTTTGCTTCCAAGGTTTACGGCCGCCGCCGCGAACTTCGGAGCGCACTTTAGTTTTGTGTGTTCCCATACGCTCAGCAGCTTGTTGCAATACTACTGCGCTGTGCATAACATGAGTGTTTGGCTCGATACCAAATACGTTCTCAGCCAATTCGATTTCGCCAACTTGCGAACCACTCACGTTGAATACTGTAACTTTAGGCATTTCTTGTTCCTCCTTTCTTCAAAAGCAATTATTTCTTAACTGTTTCTCTAACTTTCACAAAACCGTTTTTAGGTCCAGGAATGGAGCCTTTTACTAGAATCACGTTACGCTCAGCGTCTACGCGAATAACTTCAAGCTTTTGGATTGTTACTGTTTCGCTACCCATATGACCTGGAAGGCGTTTGCCTTTAGGTACGCGGTTCGCTTGGATAGAACCCATGGAACCTGGTCCGCGGTGGTAACGGGAACCGTGGCTGTTTGGTCCAGTGCTTTGTCCCCAGCGCTTAATAACGCCTGCAAAGCCCTTACCTTTAGAAATACCTGTTACGTCAACGAATTCGCCCTCTGCGAACAAATTAGCCTTCACTTCTTGGCCAACTTCATACTCACCAAGGTTAATACCGCGAATTTCACGAACGTAGCGCTTAGGCGTCGAATTAGCTTTTTTAGCATGACCTGCTTCAGGCTTATTCGATCTGCTTTCTTTCTTATCAGAGAAACCCAATTGAACAGCTTCGTAGCCGTCAGTCTCTTGATCTTTCTTTTGAAGAACTACGCAAGGACCAGCTTCGATAACCGTTACCGGGATTACGTTACCTTCAGAAGTAAAGACTTGAGTCATACCAAGTTTTTTCCCTAAGATACCTTTCATGTTGACACCTCATTTCCTCTCTATCATTCACTTATGTGATATTACAGCTTAATTTCGATATCTACACCGGATGGCAGATCCAAACGCATCAACGCATCTACAGTTTGCGGCGTAGGATTCACAATGTCGATCAAACGCTTATGAGTGCGTTGCTCGAATTGCTCTCTGGAATCCTTGTACTTGTGTACCGCACGTAGAATAGTGATGATTTGCTTTTCCGTTGGCAACGGAATCGGCCCAGATACACCTGCACCCGAACGTTTTGCAGTTTCCACGATTTTTTCTGCGGATTGATCAAGAATTCTGTGATCGTATGCTTTCAAACGAATACGAATCTTTTGCTTTGCCATATAAGTCCCTCCTTCTTTCGCCCAATTTATTATCGGACATACTCCGTGAGAAAAACCCTCCACTGCCCCATGGCAAAGGGGCCGGGTGTGTCGGCAACCTCTCACATCAACGCAACGTCAGACCAACAGTCAATATTATATAGGAGTGGATGGGCAATTGCAACTATTTTTTCATGCTTTTTCAAAAAAGTTTTCATAGTGCAGCTGAGCTATGGAATGGCTTAAGCGCAGCCTCTATTCAACTGGAGTTTTGTGGCATTTGCCCGGCCATTGAGTCGCTAATGAGCTACTGTTAAAATAGCCATTTTTAGCTTAATAGTGGAACATGTGTCACTATAAAGTTACTCGCGCTCTTCCGACACTCCGCCACAAATGCCTCCATTACAATAATTACCACCAAATACAAAAATAAAACTGCAGAGCCGGCTCTACAGTTTCATAAAAACATATCTACTTATATAACTGGAATCCTTGGAGCATAATAACTGCAATTCTAAAATCGCAAACGACTCAGTTATTGCAGCATATGCCACATATTCCAACACACTAATATTAATAGAAGAAACACGTTGCGAAGATAAACTCACTATATCCGGTTTCAGCCCGATATGCTTGCGCAACGTGGTATCTAAGTACATTTTATGCATTTAGATTCTCTTTTTTTGCCGAATAAACGGTTCTAGACGGATTTCATGTATCTATATGATATCCCGATTAACCCAATACAACACGGTCATCGCTCATCTTCTTACCGCTAATCCGCTCAAATTCGCCAAGCAGCTGTTCAACGGTCAAGTGCTTCTTGCGATCCTCATTCACTTCGAGTATAATACGCCCCTTGTCCATCATAATTAGCCTGTTACCAAGACGAATTGCTTGCTCCATGTTATGAGTAACCATAAGCGTGGTTAGCTTCATCTCGCTTACAATGGATTCTGTCAGTTCCGTAATGAGCTCGGCACGTGCCGGATCTAGAGCCGCCGTATGCTCGTCCAACAACAATATTTGAGGTTTTGTAAAAGTGGACATCAAGAGACTTAAAGCCTGTCTCTCGCCGCCTGAGAGCATGCCGACCATAGCATTCAGTCGATTCTCAAGCCCTATGCCAAGACGAGACAAATGCTCTTTGAATAAAGTACGTTTGGCACTTGTTACGCCAAGCGAAAGTCCTTTTATTTTGCCACGCGTATAGGCCATCGCCAAATTTTCTTCTATCGTCATTCTAGGCGCAGTACCGGCCATCGGATCCTGGAATACCCGTCCAATCCATTGACTGCGTTTATGCTCGGATAGTCTGCTAATATCTTTGCCGTTAATCCGTATTTCACCAGCATCCGGCTTCAATACTCCAGAAATCAAATTCATCAAAGTAGATTTCCCTGCACCGTTGCTGCCAATTACAGTTATGAAATCTCCTGGCTTTAAAACCAGATTAGCATTCATAAGAGCAATCTTTTCATCTATCGTACCCGGGTTAAACAATTTAGATACATTATTTATTTCAAGCATTAACGTCCGCCTCCAATCTGCTCACCTGTCGATGAGGACAGTAACTCTGACGTACGTTTTCGTGCTACTGATTTCTGTTTGGATACACTTCTCATATAAGGTATAACTAGAGCGAAAATAACAATGATAGCTGTTATTAGTTTCATGTCAGAAGCATCAAGCCAGTCTACATATACAGCAAGTGCTGTAATCATGCGATAAATAATTGAACCAAGAATAGCTGCAATAGTCGCTTTGAAAATTGATCTACTGCCAAAAATAGCTTCACCAATAATAACAGAAGCCAAACCGATTACGATCATACCGACACCCATGCCGTTATCCGCGTACTTGAGGTAGTGAGCAACAAATGCACCGGAAGCGCCTACCAAAGCATTGGAAAGCGCAACGCCCATAATAATAGTCATATCAGTATTAGCGCCAAAACTACGTATCATTTTGGGGTTATCTCCTGTAGCACGCAAACTTAGGCCAATATTCGTACGGAAAAACAAATCCAACAATAACTTCACTACAATTACGATGACAATCATAACTAGTAATACATTTGAACTCGAAAATAAAGTTTCCGTATCACGGAATGGATAATTTGGCTTACCTAAAATTCTAAGATTAATGGAATACAAAGCAATCATCATAATAATACCCGACAAAAGACCATTAATTTTCCCTTTAGTATGAAGCAAGCCCGTACAGGTGCCTGCGAGAGCACCAGCTGCAAACGCAAAAATAATCGATAACCATGGCGGTGTTCCGGAAACAGTCGCCACCGTAGCTACTGCTGCTCCAGTAGTAAAGCTTCCATCAACCGTTAAGTCAGGAAAGTTTAGAATTCTAAATGTAATAAATACTCCAAGCGCCATTAGCGCATAAACCAAACCGTACTCAACGGCACCGACCATCAACCCATACATAATAAAACTCCCGTCTATAACGATCAATGGGGCGATGCGGCGTGTCCGCTCACCCCATCGTGATCGTTATTAGTAATAGCAAATCTGGAATTAATTATTGAAGAATATTATTTTGATCTTTCACATATTGCTTCATTTTATCTGTCACTTCGACCCCTTGAGCTTCTGCTGCTTTTAAATTAATAATAAAATCTAGCTTTTGAGGAACGGTTACATCCATTTCACCCGGCTTTTTGCCATTTTTCAAAATTTCCACTGCCATTTGGCCGACTTCATAGCCATGATCATAGTATTTGAATCCAACTGCTGCAAATGCACCAGCCTCAACAGAATCACGGTCAGCGGAGAAGAATGGGATTTTATTTTTGTTTGCAACTTCAATAATGGAAGAAACACCACTTACTACTTCGTTGTCTAGTGTGATGTAAATAGCGTCAACTTTTCCTACCAAAGCGTCTGCCGCTTGTTTTACTTCGGCTGACTTAGCAATCGCTTTTTTAGTCATTTTAATGCCATGCTTAGCAAGCTGTTCTTCAGCTATTTTGGCCATTACTACTGCGTTTGGCTCGCCTTCGTTAATAATTACTCCTACTGTCTTAACATTTGGAAACTCAGCAGCGATAAAATCCATCGTTTGAACAATAGCATCTGGATTTGTATCTGCTGCACCTGTTACATTGCCGCCCGGAGCTTGTAATTGCTTAACAACACCTGCTTCAATAGGATCCGTTACCGCCGCAAACAACACGGGTCTGTCTGTTACAGTATTCGCCAAATCCAATGCTGGATTTGTAGCGATCCCTAGAGCCAGATCGCTTTTTCCATTTGCAATCTTTTGAGCTATTGTTTTACTGTTTGATGGCTCGAACTGCGCACTGTTGTAATCGATTTTAATGTTTTTCTTGTCTTCAAGACCCGCATCCTTCAGTGCTGCCTTAAAGCCTTCCAATGTGGCGTCCAAAGATGGATGCTCACCATATTGCGATACAGAAATCGTATAGTCTACTTTACTGCTGCTGCACCCTGCAGAAAATGCCATTACTGCTGCTAAAGCTAGTCCAACCCAAACTCGTTTCTTCAAAATAATACCCCTCTCATTGTCTTGTATAATACTTCTCTCAACTGTCTCTTTTTGTCGTTGATGTGAACAAACCTTTATGACTATTTTAATTATAAGGGATATCGAGTTTCCGTCAATGCCAAGTTATTTCATCAAAATACTCCAAATTTTAACTAAAAATGTACAGCATACGCCAAAAGTATCATGAGTTTTTCATTTCTTTAATTTCTAGCGTCCAACCTACAGTGAATAAAAGTTAATTATTCTCAAAATAAAAGCAAATGTTATCACATATTTACCAGGAAGCGACTAATTGTCATTAATCGGTAACCTCATTGCAGTATAAGTGAAACAAAGGATCACTGGAGCGATGATTAACTTCTAACGGTTGCCACAAACGCTATTCAGGCTAAAATTACGGATTAATTTTTCTAACGGTTGCTATCGCGCTTAACTATTCATTAAACTACTGAATTCTTCGAAAATCGGTACATTAACGCTCATAGCAACCGTTACATGTTCAAATAACCAAAAATAACCGAAATAGCCTCACTTGCAACCGTTAGCGGATTTTATCAAGGGAAGATCTTGTCCGAGGTTATCATACTTATAAATAGCTGCTCATCGTCGAATCGGCAGCTGCCTCATATCTCGTTAGCATTTTTCCATACCATCAAATGCCAAAATTTCGTTCATAAGCGGATCCATGAAATAAAAAAGACTCTCACCGAAGTGAGAGTCCCAATATGCTTTGCGGCTATAGCCGCAAGGCATTATTTTTGGATAGAAGCAACTGCGCCAGCGCCTACAGTACGGCCGCCTTCACGGATGGAGAAGCGAGTACCTTCTTCAACAGCGATTGGCGAAATAAGCTCAACTGTAACAGTGATGTTATCGCCAGGCATAACCATTTCAGAACCTTCTGGAAGGTTGATGATACCTGTAACGTCAGTTGTACGGAAGTAGAACTGTGGACGGTAGCCTGTGAAGAAAGGCTTATGACGGCCACCCTCTTCTTTAGTCAAAACGTAGATTTGAGCTGTAAAGTTAGTGTGCGGCTTAACAGAACCCGGCTTTGCCAAAACTTGGCCACGCTCGATGTCAGCACGGTCAACACCACGAAGAAGAGCACCGATGTTGTCACCAGCTTGAGCGGAGTCAAGCAATTTGCGGAACATCTCAACGCCTGTAACTACAGACTTACGAGCTTCTTCAGCAAGACCAACGATTTCGATCTCGTCGCCAACTTTAACCACACCGCGCTCTACGCGACCTGTAGCAACTGTACCACGGCCTGTAATTGTGAACACGTCCTCAACTGGCATAAGGAAAGGCTTAGCTGTGTCGCGCTCTGGAGTTGGGATGTAGCTGTCGATTTGCTCGAACAATTCAACAACGCGGTCAGCCCAAGGACCGTTAGGGTCTTGTAGAGCTTCACGAGCGGAACCACGGATGATTGGAGTGTCATCGCCAGGGAACTCATACTCGGAAAGAAGGTCGCGAACTTCCATTTCAACTAGCTCAAGAAGCTCTTCGTCTTCAACCATATCGCATTTGTTCAAGAATACAACGATGTAAGGAACACCAACTTGGCGAGAAAGCAAGATGTGCTCACGAGTTTGTGGCATTGGGCCGTCAGCAGCGGATACAACTAGAATACCGCCGTCCATTTGAGCAGCACCAGTGATCATGTTTTTAACATAGTCGGCGTGACCTGGGCAGTCAACGTGTGCATAGTGACGGTTAGGCGTTTCATACTCAACGTGAGAAGTTGAGATTGTGATACCGCGCTCGCGCTCTTCTGGAGCTTTATCGATTTGGTCGTAGTCCATTGCAGCACCGCCGTAGCGAGTGGAAAGAACTTTAGTGATTGCAGCTGTCAAAGTAGTTTTACCATGGTCAACGTGACCGATTGTACCAATATTAACGTGTGGTTTGTTACGTTCAAATTTAGACTTAGCCATTGAACTTGAACCTCCTCAAATTAAATTCATATTTTTTATGTGTGGGACCGACACCGAGTATGCTAGCAAACCCTAATGCCGGCCAATTGCAAACCAGTTACATGCTGCGCTTCGTTAAAAGCAGTAATTATTCGCCTTTATGCTTAGCGATAATTTCTTCAGCAATTGATTTTGGAACTTCTTCATAATGAGAAAGCTCCATGGAGAACACACCGCGTCCTTGAGTACCAGAACGAAGCGTTGTGGAGTAACCGAACATCTCGGATAGAGGCACTTTGGAACGGATAATTTGTGCACCTGCACGGGAATCCATACCTTCGATACGTCCACGACGAGAGTTAAGCATACCCATAACATCACCCATGTATTCTTCAGGAACCGTTACTTCAACTTTCATAATCGGCTCAAGGATTACAGGGTTACACTTTTCCTTAGCTGCTTTAAGCGCCATGGAACCAGCGATTTTAAACGCCATCTCAGAGGAGTCAACGTCATGGTAAGATCCGTCGTAAACGACAGCCTTAACGTCAACTAGAGGATAGCCGGCAATAACACCGTTTTTCATCGACTCTTCAATACCAGCTTGGATTGGAGCGATGTACTCACGAGGAATTGCACCACCAACAACCTTGTTTTCAAATGCAAAGCCTTGGCCAGGCTCTTGAGGGATGAACTCAACCCAACAATGACCGTATTGACCTTTACCACCGGACTGACGAACGAACTTACCTTCGACTTTAGCAGCAGAACGGAATGTTTCACGGTAAGCAACTTGTGGTTTACCAACATTTGTTTCTACTTTAAACTCACGAAGCATACGATCTACCAATACTTCAAGGTGAAGCTCACCCATACCGGAAATAATCGTTTGGTTAGTTTCCTCATCCGTATGAGCACGGAATGTAGGATCCTCTTCTTGCAATTTGGAAATTGCAATACCAAGACGATCTTGGTCAGCTTTTGTTTTTGGTTCAATGGCAACCGAGATAACTGGATCAGGGAAGTTCATTGACTCAAGGATAATTGGATGTTTCTCATCGCATAGTGTATCGCCAGTCGTTGTATCTTTAAGACCAACTGCAGCAGCGATGTCACCAGAGTAAACGATTGAGATTTCTTCACGGCTGTTCGCATGCATTTGAAGAATACGGCCGATACGCTCACGCTTACCTTTAGTAGCGTTAAGAACGTATGAACCGGAGTTCAAAGTACCGGAATAAACACGGAAGAATGTCAATCTGCCAACATAAGGATCCGTCATAACCTTAAACGCTAGAGACGCGAACGGCTCTTCGTCAGAGGAAGGACGTACACCTTCTTCACCATCTTCAAGAACACCAGTAATAGCTGGTACATCAAGTGGTGAAGGCAAGTAGGCAACTACAGCATCCAGAACTGGCTGAACGCCTTTGTTACGGTAAGATGAGCCGGCAACAACCGGGAAGATTTTAACTTCGCAAACACCTTTGCGAAGTACTGATTTAATTTCTGCGACGGAGATTTCTTCTCCCTCGAGATATTTCATCATTAGTTCTTCATCAAGTTCAGCTACACGCTCAACAAGATCTTGACGAAGCTCTTCTACTTGATCAGCGTACTCAGCAGGAATTGGTCCCTGCTCAGGATCTTTACCAAGATCATCTTTGTAAGTGTAAGCTACACGCTCGATCAAATCGATAACACCGATGAAGTCAGATTCAGCGCCCATCGGCAGTTGAATCGCAACAGCATTAGCTTGCAGACGCTCACGCATGTCTTTAATAACATTCAGATAGTCTGCACCGATAATGTCCATCTTGTTAATGTAAGCGATACGAGGAACACCATAACGGTCAGCTTGACGCCATACAGTCTCAGACTGTGGCTCAACGCCTTCTTTAGCACTGAAAACACCAACGGCCCCGTCCAATACGCGCAGGGAACGTTCAACCTCTACTGTGAAGTCAACGTGTCCCGGGGTGTCGATAATATTAATGCGGTGACCCTTCCATTGAGCGGTCGTAGCGGCAGACGTAATTGTAATACCGCGTTCTTGCTCTTGCTCCATCCAGTCCATTGTAGCAGAACCTTCATGAGTTTCCCCAATTTTGTGAGTACGCCCCGTAAAGAACAAGATCCGTTCAGTTGTTGTGGTTTTACCAGCGTCAATATGCGCCATAATCCCGATGTTACGCGTATTTTTCAAGGAGAACTCTCTTGCCATAATTATGTCTCCTTTCGTTTCTCTTAATCCTACCAGCGGTAGTGAGCAAAAGCTTTGTTAGCTTCAGCCATTTTGTGAGTGTCTTCACGTTTCTTAACGGAAGCACCAGTGTTGTTGGATGCGTCGATAATTTCTGCTGCTAGACGCTCCTCCATTGTTTTCTCCCCGCGGTTACGCGAGTAGTTAACCAACCAACGAAGACCAAGAGCTGTACGACGCTCAGGTTTAACTTCGATAGGTACTTGATAGTTCGCACCGCCGACACGACGAGCTTTAACTTCAAGCACTGGCATAATATTTTTCAAAGCTGCTTCAAAAACTTCCATTGGCTCTTTGCCAGTACGCTCTTGAATTAGCTTGAATGCATCATATAGCAATGTTTGTGCAACGCCTCTTTTACCGTCGATCATAATGCGGTTGATCAGACGAGTAACCAATTTACTATTGTAAACCGGATCCGGCAATACATCACGTTTTGTAACAGGACCTTTACGTGGCATGAAAAATCCCCCTTCCTTTTAGAGTAGAATCCCCTTAGCTGTTATACATGAGGGGTTTATTATTTTTTAGCTTTTGGACGTTTAGTTCCATACTTAGAACGAGCTTGGTTGCGGTTATTAACACCTGCAGTGTCAAGAGCACCACGAACGATATGGTAACGAACCCCCGGAAGGTCTTTAACACGTCCACCACGGATTAGAACAACACTGTGTTCCTGCAGGTTGTGACCGATACCCGGAATGTAAGCTGTAACCTCAACACGGTTAGTAAGACGCACACGGGCATACTTACGAAGAGCTGAGTTCGGTTTTTTCGGAGTCATTGTTCCTACACGAGTACAAACACCGCGTTTTTGCGGAGCACTAATGCTTGTAATTTCACGTTTTAGAGCGTTATAACCTCTTTGCAAGGCTGGCGATTTAGTCTTAACTACTTTCGCTTGACGACCTTTGCGAACGAGCTGGTTAATTGTTGGCATAATGCCACCTCCTTCCCCAATTCATGTCTTTATGTGGTAGACATTTAACCCTTATTTAAGCCCACAGAGCCAGGCGGTTCATAAATGAACAAAAGCACACCTTTAGCCTTGTCATTAGGCACACTTCGATATATTAACATCTTGCTACCATCAATGTCAAGGATATTCGATCATTTTTTGAATTTTTTTTCATCCATACTGGTTGCATTCTATTTCCCCCGCTATTTTACCACTATTTCTAACCGTTCTGCAAAATTAAAACTTATCTGTAACATAAAAAACGAAAGGCTGCTTCGGAAACAGCGCCTGCAGCAGCTTTGAATGGGATGTCATAGATGAAGCTTCGTCTGCTCCCTGAAAAAGATACGTAATAAATTTCTCCTGGCTAAGCTCAAGCTCGTTATATGCAATATGGGACTGAGCATGCAGCTCTACACTGACCGTTCCACTGGCAATATTAAGGTATGCGTGCTGCGAACCGCATGTTATACGTAAACAGCAGTTTTTATTTCCATACTCCCCGCTTTGCTGCAGCCTTCTTGTAAAAACTCCCGTCATTTTTTTAAGAAGCGGATATAACCCTATAACCTTCCACATCGCGTATTGAATGAGCTGCTGCTGCGCGCCCCACTCAGTTAGAGCGTTAATCAGCACATGATCGCTAGGCAGCTTCGCATGAATGTCGACTGCATCCGGACGCAGCTGCATTAAAGATTGAAATAATGGCACTGCTGCCTTCTCATCCCCTGCCAAATAGATCAGCTCTTCGATATGAGCTCTGCCTTCCATCGTCTTGCTGATTTGTCCATAAGCTGCTGGCCGGCCATTTTTCAAAGCGATCAAGCAAGCGGACGTTTCCCATCTTGGCCATTGCAATTGATCGCGCCAAAAAGATTCCGGCCTTGCCACTGAATACGATCGATTTCGGTTAAAAGCCGCATACATATCTGACATCGCTTCAATATAATCTGAATGGAATGAAATGATTTCGTATTCTGTTTGCAGCTGTACAGGCGGAACTAACGCGCTTTTTATTGCATAGACAGGCTCAGGAACAACATTCCAGCCTAATTTCTCATAAAATGGTGTAATTACAGCAAATAGCAAGGACAGGTCAAAGCCCTGCTCCGACATCCACTCCGTTTGACGGTTTAAAATCTTTTGACAAAGCCTTCTCCCTCTATATTCAGGAAGAGTAGCGACACTGCCTAATCCTCCAACTTTTATTTCCACATCCTCAATTCGGCAGTGGAATGGGAAAATTTGTACAGTTGAAGCAAGCTGCCCATCGCATTTCGCTATCCAGGTCGTCGAAAATGAATATGTCTGATCATAATCCAGACGCTGCTGAAAAAAGTGCTTGCCGTTAGGAAACACCTTGTCCAATATGTCGTAAACGCCTTCCAGTTCCTCGCGATTTTCAACGCTGCGAACTTCAATTGCATCAGAATTCATGCTTATTCTCCTCATCTTTAATAAATTAAATCTTGCGTTGACTTTATAAGGGGATATAATAATTAAACATAGCACACTTGTGAGCGCTCCCACAATATTGAATAACTAACTTTCGATTTTAGCACCAGCTGCGGTAGCGGCTTCCCTGTAAAAATAAGTTATGAACAGCAGGTGATCTTATGTCATTGCGTTTAAAATATTTTTTAGTATGCGTGCTGGTGATTACCGTTCCTTTTATGATCAGCGGATTAATTACGTATAAGCAATATATCAGTTTTGTAGAAAAGGATACAAGAAACTATGTCGTGCAGATTACAGATCAAATTCGTATGAATCTGGACAACTATATCGATGAGCTGGACAAAATTACGTTGACACCTTATTACCAGAATGCGGTTATTGCCACATTGGCCAAGCATAATAAGCCTTGGAGCGAAAATGTATATGCTGTCAAGGAAGAGCAGCTTAATATGAACCTCTATCTTTCTTCGCAAAGCAGAAAAAATTTTGTCGGGCTCGTTTTGTTAGCTAATGACGGAAGCCTCTTCAGCGATTCCAACGACATCAGCGCTTCAAAGTGGTCCTTGCTAGATGCCGCAGCTGTTGACACTGTCAATCAAGCCGATGGGAAACTGGTTATTCTGCCGCCACATATCGCTTATTATTATAAACGCCCGGCACATGTCTTTTCTGTTGCCCGTTTAATACGGGAACCAGGGACCAATAAACCGCTGGGCACGATAAAAATTGATTTAAATGAAAAAGCATTTTTGGAATTTTTGGAAACTGTTAAATTAGGCAATGGAAGCAAGGTGCAGATTATGGACAAGGATGGCAGAATGTTTTACCCAGAGCTAAGTGGTGAAATATCACAGCAAAACAATCAGGTCACCCCGTTTGCCGGTGACACGGGAGATTTAATTGAAAAGGCCTTTTCCAGCTATTCTAATCTTTTCATTGTTGGGAGTATTTCTAAAAATGAGCTGCATAAGGATGCCGAGAAGCTGGTGCTCTCCACATTGTATTTATCTATTTTATCATTGGTGGTTGCTTATATTATCGCTGCTTTGTTTTCAAATCAGCTGGTCAAGCCTATTCGCAAGCTGCAAATGTCTATGAAGCGGATTGCGCGCGGCTCTTTTACTGAGCGGGTGGCGGTTTCTGCAACGGATGAAATGGGTCAGCTTGCGGTAGGCTTCAACCTAATGGTCAGCGAAATTGAGCGACTTGTGCATGAAGTTTATGAAACCAGAGTAAAGGAGCGCGAGTCCGAAATTACTGCGCTTCAAAGTCAAATCAATCCACATTTTATGTACAATACGCTTGAACTGATTAATATGATGGCGCTGCAGCAAGGCAGCTTGGAAATTTCAGATGTAACGTCGAGCTTTGGAAAACTGCTGCGATATACGGTAGACAAGGAGCGCATGCCAGTCCGCTTAATTGATGAATTCCGCTTTGTAGAAGCTTATATGCAAATTCAGTCATTCCGATTCGGCGACAGCATCGTGTACTCCATCGATTTGCATCCTGAGCTCGAGCAATGCTGGGTACCCAAACTCATACTCCAGCCTATTATCGAAAATGCAATTCAACACGGCGTCGGCGATAGCGGCGGGCAAATTCGAGTGCGCGCAGAAGTCGAGAACGGCGATCTGATCCTCGCAATCGAGGACAATGGCAAAGGCATGACGCCAGAGGATATAAAAAAGATCTATGCCGGACTTTATGAGGAACACAGCAAAAACAAGCAGGAAACTTCAGCCTTCGGCACACGACGCGGGGGATATGCTCTGTACAATTTATTTCATAGAATACAGCTGCTTTATGGGGAGCCTTATGGATTATACATTGATAGCAAAGTCCAGCAAGGCAGCCTTGTTTATTTAAGATTGCCGCTTAGTTGGGAGCTGCCTAATCAAAGGCATCATCGAGAGGAGGATCAGGATGTATCGCGTATTGATCGTTGAGGATGAAAAGCAAATACGGGAAGGCCTCCGTCAGTTAATCGAAAATTTAATTGGCGGATTTAAAATTGCCGGTGTCGCCGTTAATGGCAAGGAAGGCCTGGAGCTGGCCAGAGCATTACGGCCCGACATTATTATTACCGATATTCGCATGCCTGTTATGGATGGGCTTGAAATGATTTCAAGCATTCGCGAGCAATTCGCTGACGTTGATATTTACATTTTAAGCGGATATGAGGAATTTGAATATGCAAAGCAAGCGCTGCGCTACCGGGTGACCGATTACTTGCTTAAGCCGATAAGCAGAATTGAGCTTGCGCAAACACTTGAGCGTTATAAAGAAAAAAGACAAGCGCAGCATATCCAGGAGGAAGAACGTACAGCAGGTACAGAAAATAGAGATGGTAAAGCTGGCGCCAGCCGAAGCAGCCGTAAGATCATACGCGAAGTTAAGGAATACGTCCAGCAACATCTTGACCAGAATATTACGCTACAGGAAGTAGCTGAAAAGGTTTATTTGAATGCACAATATTTATCCTATTTATTCAAGTGTGAAACCGGTCAAAATTACGGTGAGTTTGTAACTGAAGAAAGAATCGGTAAAGCAAAACTGCTTTTAAAAGATACTAACTTGAAAATTAGGGAAATTTCAGTTATGTGCGGCTATACACATGAAAAATATTTTATGAGTGTGTTTAAACAGCATGCAGGTGTAACTCCTTCTCAATATCGAGAATTATAATCCCTCGAAATTTTATACCTTTTATCGATTCTGTTGGATTTTAGCCGGTAAGACATATCTTTTATACTTAATTTGTCCACAGGACACGACTGTTTATAAGGGGGATATAGGTATGAAAAAATGGATAGGAGGCATTCTTGTAATTGTTCTCGCGTTCACTGCTGTACTCGGATGCAGCAATGAAAACAATGGACAAGACTCGGAGAAGCCTGATCAGTCTACTGGAAAAAAGGTTAATCTTACGTTCAGTATTGCTGGCAGTGATGAGCACAAAAAAATGTACGAAGATTTAGCAGCAAAATTTACTACGCTTCATCCTAACGTGACAGTTGAGGTCATGAATGTTGTAAATGAAGATTACGATCGTAAGCTTTCTATTATGATGGCTTCCCGTGAAGCACCTGATTTGGGCTGGGTGTTCGAAAGTACTATTCCAACATTATTTCAAGCTGGCCAACTCTTGGATGTAACAGAAGCATTAAAAGCGGATAAGGAATATGACTTTAATGATTTTTATCCGGCCACTTTGGAATTGCTGACTAACGAGGGAAAAAACTACGGTGTGCCATTTTCTACTCCGACAACGATGATTTTTTACAACAAAACAATGTTTAAAGAAAAAGGATTGAAAACGCCATCAGAGCTTTATGCCGAAGGCAATTGGACACTTGAAGAATATTTAAAAGCAGCTCAAGCGTTGACAGATTCATCAAAAGGAATTTATGGGGCGGATTACTTGCATGCCTGGCAGTACTGGTCTTCTACTTTATTGCCGCTAGTTTGGGCATATGGCGGAGATTTGTTTAACGATGACAAATCAGCGATTGCTATTAATTCTCCTGAATCCGAACAAGCGATTCAATTTTACTATGACATGCTGTTCAAGGATAAGGTGCATCCTAAGCCAGGCGACAGCCAATCTACGTTTGAATCCGGACAGGTTGCCATGTTCAAGGATATGTACAGCTTCGTAACAAAAGCTAGAAAAATTACTGATTTCGAATGGGATGTCGCTCCTTTGCCAGAAGGTCCTAAAGGAAGAGGCACACTTATGGGCTATGCGGGCATTGGTGTTTTTTCCGATACAGAGCATCCAGAAGAAGCCGCACAATTTTTAAAGTTTCTAAGCAGCAAGGACTCCATGAGCGTAACTGCACAATATTTCGTGCCAGGGCGTAAATCTATTCTTGAATCCGAGATTTTTATGAAACCAGATCAGCAGCCCTCACCAGAAAGTATTCAAATTGCTGTATTGGATCAGATGAAGGATGCCCGCGTCAGCCCATCTCATGTAAAATGGCAGCAAATTAATGTTACCGCTCAATCTATTATTGATAAATTGAACACCCAGCAAGCAACGGTTAAAGATGTGCTTATTGAATTGGAGACTGCACTCAACGCTCTAATTACGCCTTAATAATCACTTACAAACTAAATAAAACAGCGAATTTCACCAAGCCTTGGCTTGGTGAAATTCGCAATGCGAGAGGAGGCCTATATTGAAGCTGTCACGACGCGATATGTGGTATGGTTATGCCTTTGTACTGCCTATGGTTGCAGGATATATAATATTTCTTTTAATTCCTATCATTACTGCAATGGTAATGAGTTTTTCAGATTGGTCGTTTACAAGAGAACTGTCCTGGGTTGGCTGGAGCAATTATGACAAGCTTTTGAATCAAGATGCCATTTTCAAAAAATCTTTATTTAATACTTTATATTTTTCAGTTGGATTAGTGCCGTTAAACATTTTGCTCGCCCTCTCTCTGGCTTTACTGTTAAACAGGAACATTAAAGGAATCGGCTTGTTCAGAACGGCGATTTTCACACCTGTCGTCGTTTCCATCGTGGTATGGGCGATTGTATGGAAATATATTTTTGCTACAGACGGGCTTATTAACAGCATTTTATCTTTATTCGGTATAGATGGTCCTGTATGGCTTTATGATATGCATTTGACTATGCCAGTTGTAATTGTGATTAGTGTACTGAAAAATGTGGGGCTCAATATGGTTATATTTTTGGCAGGGCTGCAGGACGTTCCCCGATTATATTATGAGGCCGCAAGCATTGACGGCGCTTCTAAATGGAAAACACTGCTTCATATTACACTGCCGCAAATTTCTCCATCTATCTTTTTAGCATTGATCATAACCTTAATTGGCTCCTTGCAAGTATTTGGACAAGTCTATGTCATGACTGGCGGGGGTCCTGCAAACAGTACGATGGTATTAGTGTACTACATTTATCAGCAGGCCTTTAATTTATATGAATTTGGTTACGCATCTGCGATTGCGTGTGTACTGTTCGCCATCATCTTGGCCCTTACTATTATACAGTGGTACATGAGGAAAAGGTGGGTGCATTTTGAAAACTAAAGCTAATTTAATGAATAAGCTTTTCGTGTACTTGGTCCTAATCATCGTTTCCGTTTTCATCATGATCCCCTTCTTGTGGATGGTAATCACCTCATTGAAGGATCAGACAAAAGTTTTTATGTTTCCTCCTCAGTGGATTCCTAATCCGATTGTTTGGGAAAATTATATCGAGGTTTTTAAACAGCAGCCGTTCCTTCTCTATTTTTGGAACAGCTTATACATTGGAGTAATTGTTACTGCGGGTACCTGTGTTCTTTCCGCACTGGCTGGTTATGCTTTTGCTAAAATATCATTCCCCTTAAAAAACGGACTGTTTTTGTTGTTGTTAAGCGGACTGATGATTCCGGTAGAAGTAACCATTATCCCTCTATTCACTACGTTCGCAAAGCTGAAGCTGTCTAATTCTCATTTCCCGCTAATCGTTCCCCCTATGCTGGGAGCAGGAGGCGCATTCGGCGTTTTTTTAATGAGGCAGTTCTTTATTACAGTGCCAAAAGAAATCGATGAAGCAGCAAAAATCGATGGCTGCACACCATGGCGCATCTTCCATACGATCATGCTGCCTATGTGCCTGCCGGCAATAGCGACTTTATCCATTTTCACCTTTTTAAACAGCTGGAATGATTTCCTTAGTCCGCTTATTTACGTAAACTCCGATCGGCTGTTTACATTGCCTATTGGTTTATCGATGTTTTCCAATATTAACGGCACTTCATGGCATCTCATTATGGCAGCTTCGGTTGTGTCCGCTTTACCGATTTTAATCGTTTTTTTCCTTGCTCAAAAACGCTTTATAGAAGGTGTATCCCTGACAGGGATTAAGTAAGTGATAGATGGAATGGATCATATTCATATCCGCTGCCTATTAGAACGTTTTTTTATTTTCTGCACAACAAAAACGCCTAACGGCGCCGACTGTACGAACTGAAAATGTAGACTGATAGCGCTATTTAAGCAAATTTCGTTGATATTAATTTCTAACGCAGATCAGATGCTCTATGTGTGAATAAACACTTGTTTAGAGGACCTTTTATCCTCAATAAGAACATATAGATTCGTTAAAATTTTCAAAAAAGGCATTTTTCGCATAATAACACTGCCACGCTTCGTTAGATTTCAGCCCATACAAGAAGAAACGCTGCGCGTCCTTGGCTAAGGATGTGCCATATCACGGTGAAATATAGGATCAAATATAAGATGAAAACTTATACTTTCCTATATTTCAAGAATAGACGGCCTCGCCATCCCTCACAGTTGAAAACTTATATTTCA
>NZ_JAZHCT010000044.1:0-42021 GCF_036541265.1 Paenibacillus sp. IITD108
GAAAATTCATATACAATAAGCCGAAATGGCCCGAAAGTTACAAATGTATATGAAATTTCATACATAAATGGTCGGTGCGGCCTCGAAATGGCCAAGTGTATATGAAAATTCATATACAATAAGCCGAAATGGCCCGAAAATCGCGATTGTATATGAAATTTCATACATAAATGGTCGGTGCGGCCTCGAAATGACCAAATTTATATGAAATTTCATATACAATAAGCCGAAAAGGCCCGGAAGTCGCGATTGTATATGATATTTCATATAGAAATGGTCGGTGCCGCCTCAAAATGGCCAAATGTATATGATATTTCATATACAATAGGCCGAAAAGTCCCGAAAGTTGTAATTGTATATGAAATTTCATATAGAAATAGTCGGCGCTGCCTGGAGATGGCCAAATGTATATGAAATTTCATATACAATAAGCCGAAATGGCCCGAAAGTTACAAATGTATATGAAATTTCATACATAAATGGTCGGTGCGGCCTCAAAATGGCCAAATGTATATGATATTTCATATACAATAAGCCGAAAAGGCCTGAAAGTCGCGATTGTATATGAAATTTCATATAGAAATGGTCGGTGCCGCCTGGAAATGGCCAAATGTATGCTAATCGAGCTCTCACGCATCAAAACTAACTACATTTTCTGTACTTAGTTTTGAGAAATATGACGTTTTTATGATACTAAAGGGAAAAACTGCATCTAGTTTGGCGCAATTCGCAAAATTCAAGGTAATTTAGTAAAACTAGATGCATGAAATACATTTAGAATCGTTTTTTCTATAAAAAGGATGAAACTAGATGCACAAAATGTACTTAGCCACCACGAGCATTTGCCCATTCTTCATTGTATACTTTTCAACAAACCCGATTTCTCAAGATTAATTCTTAAGAAGTTGACTAGGCCGCAGTAGGTTGACTAGGTGTTCTTTAGGCTCCACTTGTTCAAATTCGCGCCCAAACTCTCTTTGTGCACCTATTATTACTCCTTCGCAGCCAGCAGCCAACATACTATATCTAGCACGCACATAGCACACAACAGGCACCTAACACCCAGCACATAACAAGCACCTAACACTCAGCACACAACAGGCACCTAACACCCAGCACATAACAAGCACCCAACACTCAGCACACAACAGGCACCTAACACCCAGCACATAACAAGCACCCAATACTCAGCACGTAACACGCAACACCGAACATCCAACTACCTATACCAGCAGTGAAAAACTAAATTATGAACAAATGCAACACCAATTACCTTAAGATTTATCTTCTGAAATTAATCCGCGAAAGTTGAGATACAAGAATCTTTAAATTTCTTCTTAAAATTGATATGTATGAGGTGAATGCCAAATGTCGATTTATACAATTGAAGTAACTACGATTACAGGACAAAGAGAGACGCTGGAGAAGTACAAGGGAGATGTGCTGCTGATAGTGAATACCGCTACAGGCTGCGGCTTTGCACCACAGCTGCGCGGCTTGGAGGAGCTTTACAAGGAGTATAAAGACAAAGGCTTTCGCGTGCTGGGCTTTCCTTGCTCGCAATTTGCCAATCAAGAACTGGCCAGCAATGACAAGATTGCAGAGGTGTGCGAGCTTAACTTTGGCGTAACGTTTCCGATGCATGCAAAAATTGACGTGAAGGGCGATAATAGCCATCCATTGTTTCAAAAGCTGACTGATGATGCGCGCGGAGTGCTCGGTTCGAAAAATATTAAATGGAACTTTACGAAGTTTCTAGTCGATCGCAATGGTTCTGTTGTGAAGCGATTCGGCTCCACAACAGAACCAATACGCTTGAAGCAGGCAATAGAGAAGCTGCTTCAAGCGTAAGCGGATTGAGGCTGACTGCTCATAGTAGGCAACGGCTCATAGTAGGCAACAGCTCATAGTAGGCAACAGCTCATAGTAGGCAACTACCCGTTGTAGGCAATTACTCATTGTAGGCAAATGTTCATTGCAGACAACTATTCATGATGCAAAAGAAAGTCCAAACTTGCTCGCTGTCTTTTTCTTTTGCTTGTTTAATCTGCATGATTCGCCGAAGTATGCTTTCTACTGCTTGTTAAGCCGCATTCGTAACAGCTGCTGAATTATCTTTTACTTTTAGCAACAGCAGCAAAGCGATGACCATGCCGCATGAGGCGATAATGAACAGCGCAGCATAGCTGAACCAGTCAATCATTAGACCCATCAAGACAGGAGACAGTATTGCCGCGAGAGATGATGCGATATAGTAGATGCCTGTTCTTGCGCCAATGCTTGATTCTTTGCCGAGCGATACGACAAACGGGTAGGAATTAATATTGATGCAAGCCCAGAATATCCCGCCGATCAGCAGCATTATGCGCAGCAGCAGCAAGGAATCTATCAGACTGATAAGGCCAAAAACAATAATCAAGCCGCACACGCCGATCATAATGATTGGTTTTTTGCCGAAGCGGTTACCGAGCAAGCCGCTCGGTATAGCTGCCGCTACAAAGGCGACGGAAAAAAAGGCGAGCGAGAAGGTCGCCTCGCTATCGGTAAGCCCCAGCTGATTTTTGCCGTATAAGGTAAATAGCGCTTCAACTCCTTGATAAGAGAAAAACCAGAAAAAGATCGCGCCCAGCAAAAATAATGTGGGACGGGTCCATTCCCTTTTGTACGAGCCGAACGAAGGTTGTTTGGCTTCTTCAGCGGGAGTATAGTTAATGACATCTCTTTGTTCTTTAATTACTTTAAGCAAAACAAACAAGCAGATTAGCGTAATAATTGCTGATGCTAAAAAAGGCAATGAAATATGCTTGTCGTAGAGTATCGCGCCCCCGCCAAAGGCAAGAATAGAGCCGAGCCCGCCCATGAAATTAATAATGCCGTTAGCCTGTGTCCGTTTGCTCGGTATCGTTATATCAGGCATCAAAGCAACGGTAGGAGAGCGGTATAAGCTCATCGACAAGTTCATAAGCACCATAAAAATAATAAGCAGCAGAAGGCCGTTATGCCAAGGAATAAGCGCACCAAACAAGGCGGCAAGCGGCATCCCAATCAAGAGAAAGGGCATTCTTTTGCCAAATCTTGTTCTTGTCCGATCGCTTTTGCGGCCGATAAGAGGCTGAAGAATTATCGCGAAATAATTATCGATAGTCATCATAAAGCCGATAAGTGCTGTGCTCGTTAAAAATTTTTCAAGAAATAAAGGCACAAATGCGTTATACAAAGCCCAAGTAATGCTGATGCTGAAAAAGCCAAGCCCTAACAGCCAAGTTTTTTTCATACTATCCCTCGCTTTGCTTCGCTATAATATTGGCCAGCCGATCAGGATAATCCGTAATAATGCCAGCTACTCCTGCTTGCAGCAAGCTTTGCATTTCTGCTTCGTCATTGACGGTGAAAGGATGATAGACGACCTGATGTTCCTTTGCTTGGGCCACCCATTCTGGGAGAACCGCATATTTAGGAGCATGCAGAGCGGTTGCGCCAAGCGATTTGGCATACTTCCAAGGCTCATATAATCCTTCCATATACAAAATGCCTGTTTTTATATCTGGTGCAAGCTGATGGCAAAGAAATAAGGAATAATGATTAAAGCTGGATAAAATAATTTGTTTTTCCATGCCGTAGCGGTGGATCAATTCAATCATTTTGCTCTCTAGATCAGGATATTGCACGAAGCCGTTTTTTAGCTCGATATTAATGATGATTTCAGTGCCTTTTGTGAGCTCAAGCAAAGCTTCAAGTGAAGGAACTCTTTCTCCGGAAAAGTCAGGGTGGAACCAGCTTCCTGCATCAAGCGTCTGCACTTCCTCCCACGTAGTATGGGCAAGCAGCTTATTCAGGCCCGCAGTGCGTGTAAGATATTCGTCGTGCATAAGCACCAGCTGGCCATCCTGTGTCATCTGCAGATCAGTTTCAATGCCTGTCGCTCCCATTTCAAGCGCTTTCACAAAAGCGGCCATTGTATTCTCAGGACAATATCCGCTTGCTCCGCGGTGAGCGAATATAATTGGTTTTTTCATCGTATGTAAGCATCCTTTCCCTTTTACTGTAATATCCTATAATTTTAGTTTATGGTTCTGTAGTTGGATAATAGCACAATCAGTTACATATTCCTAGTAAAGATATCGTAATCAAAACGGGCAGAAATTCGGCTGAAAACTCACTTTACATACCTTGGGGGGTAAAGTAAAATGGACGTATTACGATACCCCATGGAGGTATAATAATGAATTCAAACATGAAGTGAGACAGTCCTTGCAGTATGAATGAAGAACAAGATTGTCATACTAGCTCAGAGAGAATGAGTCATCAATTCCGAGTGGACAAAGCAAAACCAGGCCATACGATTGAATCGGATTGAAGGCCAAATTCGCGGATTGAAGCAGGGGAGCATTGAGGTCATTGATGAATTGATGACAACTGTTAATCGCTTAATGAAATAATGAGAGGAGAGTTTATCATGAGTCAAGCAATATTGAAGGTAGAAGGCATGAGCTGTGGACATTGCGTTAATTCAGTGGAGAAAGCAGTAGCAGAGGTTGGAGCAAGCGCTAAGGTTGACCTTGCGGCCAAGCAAGTTACGGTTGACTATAATGAAGCAATCGTGAAGCTGGAAAAAATTGTAGAAGCAATTGAAGAACAGGGCTATGACGTAGCCGGATAATGCTTTATGAATTGGACAGGGCTTAGCATTCGCTTATGATTAAGCGAGCGCTAAGCCCTTATTGTATTTAACCTTTTATATATGATGCGCCATGATGCTTCCCATAGCAGCAGTATGTTGCAATGCGGTGAGACTTGCACTCCAAAACAACGAAAGCCCTGCCTCTCTTCCGTCCTTACGGCTCCAATGACCGCGCCAGTATGAATCAGAACTGCTACATAATACGATTGTGAGATGTTTCGAATTGACAGTAAAATCAACAAAGTGGGATAAATTGAATATTACTGAGGGATTAAGTATTCGAGGTTAAATGATCTAATAAATAACTATAGCAGAAAGTAACGGAAAAAGCAATTGTTATATTTGTAAATTTGTAAAATTCTTATGTTATTGTTTTGTAGAAATGTCAGCCCTTTCACGCTTTCGCAGGGCGTTAAATGAGATTTGTTAAGGAGCATGTCAAGATGGTCAATCTGCTAGTAGAAGATCTTTGGGAGAAGCTTCAGGAATCGCCTCGTTATCAAGCCGCGATTGCAGTAAACTCTATGGAGGAAGCAAATAAGGCGCTCCTCAACCTTGATTTAACAAAATGGATGTTATCCTGAATGATCATAGAAATTACTGGATAAGATAAATGTTAAGAGGTGAACCCTGAATGCCAGATTGGTTAGAGGTTATTTTAAGAACATTAGTAGCGATTGTGGTATTGTTTTTTATGACAAAAATTTTAGGTAAACGACAGCTGTCACAGCTATCTTTGTTTGAGTACATAACGGGTATTTCAATAGGCAATCTTGCAGCCTATGTTTCGTTGGATTTGGACAACCTTTGGTTTTTGGGCTTAGTGTCTATTGCTGTATGGGTAGCTGTTTCGGCCAGCATGGAATTTTGGACTATCAAAAACAGACGAGTCAAAAACTTTGTTGACGGTAAAGGTACCGTCTTAATCAAGGATGGTCAGCTGATTAGAGGAAATTTAAAAAAAGAAAAGCTGACGGTTGACGAATTACTAAGCCAACTAAGGCAAAAAGATGTTTTTGCTATTGCAGATGTAGAGTTCGCAGTAATGGAATCGTCTGGGGTCATCAATGCTATGCTTAAAAAAGAGCATCAGCCACTTACAGGTGACATGCTTGGCTGGAAGATGAGCAGTGAGCAGCCGCCACAGACAGTCATTATGGATGGCATCATGCTTGACGGTCCGCTAGGCATTGCTGGCTACAGCAAAGAATGGCTTGATTATCAACTTGACCAATACAAAGTTAACATGGAAAATGTTTTAATTGCTCAAATTGATACAGATGGCCAGTTAAATATCAAAACGGCGGATGGTAAAACCTATCCTGAGGATCAAAAGGTAAGGCCGCAAAAAAAGATTCAACAGCTTACCCACCAGTTAGAGCTCGAATTGGAGCGCTTAGGGCAATTTGCACGCAATGACAGCGATCGTCTGCAATACGAAGCAGCGCTTAATAAGGTGCGTTCTATGAGCAAGAGCAAGCTGTGAAAAAAGCAAATGTTAGATCAGGTCCTTAAAACAGGTAAGGATCTGATCTAACTACATCAAACCGCATATATAATAGAAAGAAAAATTCTGCGTTCCAAACGTTGTCTTGTTTTACTGAAAAGGCGCGGGCTCTTTTACACCATCGGCAAAATAATATTGTACAGTTGTGTTGAAATCGTCAAGCCAAGGCGTAAGCGGTCTGCTGCCCCAAGCTTCCCGGGCGAACTGCACAAATTTATTCACAAAATCCATGTTGGCGGAAATATGCACTTCTTGTACAGTCGGAGCTAATCTGCGCACTTCTAGAGCAATCGTCTGCTTTAGTTCTCCGGAAATGTTTTTATGGTCCTTTACCGTAAAATCAGAATTGTAATAACGAGCCAATGCGCGCGGCTTATCGGGCCTGCTGCCATTGCTTAGCCCATATATTCCTGAATAGCTGCTGTCATTGTTTTGTACACGTTTGTCATTGTCTTTTGCAGTTCTTGTGCCGACAGCGCTTTGATCAAGCAAGATTGCAACATAAGCATTTTTGTCAGTCAGCATAACCGTAGCGGAACCTACACCGTACAATGTGCTTATTTTGGAGGAAATTTCATTGCTGTATTCGAAAAATGCGTTATTATGCTGATCCGGCGAAGGGTTGGCAGAGCCATATGCTTTCCCGCCCTGCACTTTAGGATCATTTGATTTCCGGCTGCCGTAATCATAATTTGTATTTTCAACCTTCACCTTGTCTGAACAGCCAATGAGGCCAGTGCTAACTGCCAAAAGGATGAGTACAAGCGATGCTATTTTTTTCATGATGGCTTATGCTCCTTCACAAATAAATGATGCAGTTAGTTTTCAATCATCAGCATGTAATTATACACATCATGTCTATACATAATTGTCCATACTTTTGGCGAACAATGTAGGAGTGAAGATGAAAATGAGAAGAGGATATGCAGGATTTTGCAATCGGATAAGTCACAGATTAATTTAAAGAAAGGAAATGCAAGCAGCTATATATTTATGAAGCGGTGTCAAGCTATCCGCGGTATAAGGGAAACGTGCGTGAAATAAGCCATAATTGCAGTCATAGCGCGATTTTGACAGCTTTGAGAACAATTTGTGAACTCTCCGTGGAACATTGACAAATAGGGGGTTCAACTTTATATTTAATAAAGTGATTCAATATGCAGAAATTGCAGAAACAGCTGTGTTAGACGCAACTGGCCGCATGCCACGATTAGAATTGGCAGTTGCGAAAAAGTCAAAAGTGGGGTTGATGAATGATGAAACGGTGGCAGTTTGTAAAACGGCTTGCGCCGCTAATGGCTCTTATGACATTAGTGCTAGCGGCATGCGGACGGGAAGACTTGTCTGCGCTTAATCCGCAAGGACCTGTAGCGCAAAAGCAATTTGACCTGATGGTGCTGTCCATATCTATTATGGCGCTAGTTGTCGTAGTCGTGTTTGTGCTTAGTATTTATGTTATTATTCGTTTCCGCAGACGCCCTGGAGACAAAAAGATTCCTGTACAAGTCGAAGGGAATCACAAATTGGAGGTTATCTGGACGGTAATTCCAATTATCTTGCTTGTAGTTCTTGCTGTTCCTACCCTTCAAACGGTATTTGGTTTGGGTAAGGATTATAGCAATGATCCAGATGCAGTTAAAGTAAAAGTAATTGCTCACCAATACTGGTGGGAGTTTGAATATCCTGAATTGGGTATCACGACTGCACAAGAACTGGTAATCCCTGCAGGAAAAAACATTGCGCTTGAGTTGACATCTAATGACGTTGTTCACTCCTTCTGGATCCCTGCGCTTGCAGGTAAGATCGATACGAACCCTGGAGCTAACGTTAACAAAATGTACTTCTCCGCACCAAAAGAAGGCGTTTATCTAGGTAAATGTGCTGAGCTTTGCGGTCCTTCGCACGGTTTGATGGATTTCAAGGTGAAAGTAGTAAACCAATCTTCATTCGATCGTTGGACAGCAGCTATTCAGGAACCGGTTGCAATGCCAAGCGACCCAGGAATCGCTACAGCGCTTGAAAGCCAATGCTTGACTTGTCATGCTATTGGAACAGAAGGCGGTAAAGCATATCCTAACCTTACAGGTATCGGAAGTCGCGAAAGCGTAGGCGGTATTCTCGTGAATACAGACGATCCGAAGTATGAGCATGAAGGTTCAATTTATGACAACTTATACAAATGGATCAAAGACCCAGAAGCAATCAAGCCGAAAAACCACATGAGTGGGGCATATGATTTAACTGATGAAGAGGTTAAAGGCATTGCCGACTACTTGTCGAAGCTAACGCTTGATTTTGAATAATAATTCATCTTTGATCGAAGGAGGTAGCTACCTTGGCTCATGCACATGCTATGCCAGCTAAACGGTACACAGGAATTATGGATTGGCTGACTACAGTAGACCATAAAAAAATCGGTATATTGTATTTGATCGCGGGAGGTTTGTTCTTCCTAATCGGCGGTTTGGAAGCCATTCTTATACGTATTCAGCTATGGAAGCCGCTCAATAACTTTGTAGGTGCGGAAACATACAACGAGCTGATTACAATGCACGGAACAACAATGATATTCTTGGCGGCGATGCCAATTATATTTGCGATTATGAACGCAGTTATTCCGCTTCAAATCGGTGCGCGCGACGTTGCGTTCCCTTTTCTTAACTCACTAGGCTTTTGGACGTTCGTATCAGGCGGGGTATTGCTGAATGTCAGCTGGTTTACAGGCCATGTGCCTGACGCAGGCTGGACTTCATATGCTCCACTTGCCGGCACTACATACAGTGGCCATCATGGTATGGACTACTATGTGCTAGGACTTCAAATTGCAGGTATCGGTACACTAATCGGAGGTATTAACTTCCTAGTAACAATTATCAATATGCGTGCTCCTGGTATGACATTTATGCGTATGCCGATGTTTACTTGGGCAGCATTTACAACATCTGCTCTAATCCTATTTGCTTTCCCTGCGCTTGCAGTAGGCTTGGCAGCACTTATGTTTGACAGATTGTTCGACGCTAACTTCTTTAACCCGGATATGGGCGGTAACGTTGTACTCTGGGAGCATATTTTCTGGATTTTCGGACACCCTGAGGTTTACATTTTGATCCTTCCGGCGTTCGGTATCATATCAGAAGTAGTAAGTACATTCTCCCGCAAGCGTTTGTTCGGATACAGCTCCATGGTATTTGCAACATTGCTGATTGCGTTCCTTGGCTTCATGGTTTGGGCGCATCACATGTTCACAACGGGTATGGGACCAGTAGCGAACTCCTTGTTCTCAATAGCAACGATGCTAATTGCAATACCAACAGGTATTAAAATTTTCAACTGGATATTCACCATGTGGGGCGGTTCGATTACGTTCCCTACAGCAAACCTGTTCGCGGTTGGATTTATCCCAACGTTCGTAATGGGTGGGGTAACAGGTATTATGCTATCTGTTGCACCAGCGAACTTCCAGTATCACGATTCCTATTTCGTTGTAGCTCACTTCCACTATGTTATCGTTGGGGGTCTTGTGTTCGGCTTGTTCTCAGGTCTGACATTCTGGTGGCCAAAAATGTTCGGCCGCGTGCTTAACGAAACGCTTGGAAAATGGACATTCTGGACTTTCTTTATCGGTTTCCATTTGACATTCTTCGTTCAGCATTTCCTTGGTCTAATGGGTATGCCTCGTCGTATTTGGCAATATCTCGACGGTCTAGGATTGACTGAAATGAATATGATCAGTACTGTCGGCGCATTGCTGATGGGTGTTGGTACAGTTATTTTTGTTTTAAATGCTATTATTACTGGCTTCAAGCCAAAAGGTGTCGAGAATGACCCATGGCATGATGGCCGTACACTTGAGTGGTCTATTCCATCTCCGCCACCTGAGTACAACTTTGCTCAAACTCCATTGGTACGCGGCTATGACGCTTACTGGAAAGAGAAAATGGAAGGTCACAAAGGCATGACGCCTGCGGAACCAATTGGCGATATTCATATGCCAAATCCGTCCATTCTTCCTTTCATCATGGGTATCGGCTTGTTTATCGCAGGTATTGGCTTCATGTATGCTCCGGATTGGGGTACTTTGTTCGGCAACTTCAAGAGTGGTCACGCTGTAGGCGTTTTGGGATTGGTCATTACTTTCGGATGTATGATTGCACGTTCTATGATCGACGATCATGGTTTCCATATCCCGAAAGAAACAGTACTTAAAGATCAGGAGGGGAAAGCATGAGCGCACATACGCATGTAGATGGTCAATTGCCTCATGAGCCAGAAAAGGCGACCCTCGAGGGTCGTAATAAAATTTTGGGCTTCTGGTTGTTTCTAGGTGGAGAAACCGTGTTGTTTGGAACATTGTTCGCAGCGTTCCTTGCATTGCGCGGTCAAGTTCTTGACGGTCCTTCACCTGACAAATTGTTTGACCTTGGTCTTGTTGCATTGGCAACTGGTATATTGTTGACATCCAGTTTGATGAGTGTATTTGCAGTTAATGCGTTGCATAATAGAAATGAGAAGTCGCTTATCAATTGGTTGATTGTTACGGTTCTTCTCGGTCTTGCCTTCCTTGTGTTGGAGATTTATGAGTTTAGTCATTATTTAAGTCTTGGACACGGATTTACGACAAGTGCCTTCAGCTCCTCCTTCTATACATTAGTTGGTTTCCATGGAGCGCACGTTTTGCTAGGTATTGTTTGGATTTCACTGCTGATTTTCCAATTGAAAACACGTGGTCTGAACACGACTACAGCACCAAAGGTGTATGTAGCTAGTATGTACTGGCACTTTATCGACGTCGTATGGGTATTCATTTTTACCGTCGTTTACTTGATGGGAAAGGTGGGTTAATGTATGACAAGTCAATCGGCTTCAAATGAAAACAGAAAAGAGCAGCATCGTGTTGAAGGCCCTAAAAAGCATATTGTTGCTTTTATCTTTTCTGTATTGCTTACACTAATCGCATTCGTTACAGTAGCGAGCGGCGAGATTAATACCGATTTTGTTTACATTATTCTTGTTGGTACAGCTATACTTCAAGTATTCATACAGCTAGCCTTCTGGATGCATATGAAGGATCGCGGACACACATTTGCTATTATTGGAATTTTGGGCGGCGTGTTTGTAGTTCTGCTATGCGTAGTTATGGCTCTTGCTTGGGTATGGTGGTAATAGCTCTTCAAGAAGATGTGCCGTCACAAGAGAGGGTCCCAAAGCTTGGGTCCCTCTTCTTTTTAGGAAAATGTATAAGTTTCAGAGCAATAGTTGTTTAACTTTGTGAAAATTGTAGTTAGTCCTCAGGCGGGGACCTATAAATGCGCAGCATTTAACTCATCCTCGTTGCAATAGAAAGGAGTCTTCATCATGCTTGGCTTACAATATTTCAAATGGGAAGAGCTTTGGTCACCGCTGTTTATTTTCGCTATAATCGCAGTTAATATTTTGTACTTCTACGTGATAGGCCCGTGGAGAGAGAAGCATTACCCGCAAGAAGAGCCTGTATCCGGCAATATGAAATTTATGTTCGTTATTGCTACTGTTCTGATCTATTTATGTCATGGCGGACCTATTAAATTGCTAGGGCATTTGATGTTTACTTTTCATATGGTCAGTATGGCGATTTCCTATTTAATTGTACCGCCGCTAGTATTGCTATCCATTCCAAGCTTTGTATGGAAGCATATATTCGCAAAACGTTTTTGGCAAAAGCTGAGCTTTTTGATGCATCCTATTTCGACGCTAGTATTGTTCAATCTACTGTTTTCCATTTACCATTTGCCATTCGTACATGATTATGTCATGACCCATTTTACGATCCATCGCTTGTATTATATTGTTTTGTTTATTGCCGCACTTATGATGTGGTGGCAAATCGTAACTCCTGTGAAAGAGTGGACACGTCTTACCGATGTGAAAAAAATGGCCTATATTTTTGCTAATGGAGTATTATTAACGCCTGCTTGTGCGCTAATTATTTTTGCAAGTACACCTTTATTCGCAACATATAGCGATCCTAATGTGTGGGCAACTGCAATGGGTTATTGCTTGCCTGGCGATACCAGCTATTTGCTTGATGAATTTAGCGGCCCTCAATTTTTTAATTTCCTTGATGTGCTTGAGGATCAGCAGCTAGGCGGATTAGTTATGAAAATCGTGCAAGAGCTAATGTATGGCGTAATTCTTGCTTATATATTTAGACAGTGGTTCAAACGTGAGCATGCAGATGATGATGATAGCTATACGGAGGTTAACTCCAACCCAGGTACTGTCTAATAAATATGCCATTGAGGCGAGTTTTGGAGTGTGCATCGTATGAATACTTTTAATTTATTGCCAACAATAAGCACATTTTTTATTGCGCTAAGCGCTGTATTAGTAGCTATTGGCTGGAGGCTGGCGATTAAGCGCAGGCTGGAAGAGCACCAGAGAATGATGGTGTATGCGGCTGTAGCGGCTATTATATTTTTCATCGTGTATTTGTCAAGAACCGTATTTATTGGCAACACGCCTTGGAGCGGTCCGGACAGCGTAAAGCCGTTTTATATTGTATTTTTGCTGTTTCATATTGTATTGGCGACCGTCGCAGCCGTATTCGGCATCATGACGTTGACGCTTGGATATAAGAAAAAATTTGCCAAGCATCGCAAGCTGGGCAGAGTCACTTCTGTTATCTGGTTTATTACAGCGATTACAGGCGTGTTTGTATACTCGCTATTATATTTGATCTATCCGGGCAATGAGGTAACTCCTTTGCTGGATGCTATTTTCGGCTAATCAATTATAGTCGCGACATATGCAGCTCAATCTCTTTGGAGATGGGCTGCATTTTTTTGTTTTATGTCGAAGGTATTGAGGAGGGGAGAGCAAGAATGGAACTGGAGAAGCGGCAGCGTCCGCCTTTGTATGACAACTTTAACCGTTACAGGTTTTGCACATTCTAAAAAGTTGGCGTACAACAGCGGTCGGAAGTCCAATCTGCAGCGCAGTGACGATTTTTACCTTCTTGTAAAAAATAGATAAAAAAATGTTTGACAGTGTATATAAGTGTGAGTATACTGTGTATAAAGATATATACAGTATATAAACATTAAATAAACAGTAACAAAAGAACGACTGTGAAACAGAACAGCTGCAGTCACTTATGAAAGGAAGAGCGCTAATGATAGGAACATGGCGTGGAGCATTGATTCTTACAAAGCACGAGTTGAGCAGAAGCTTGAAAAGCTACATACTCGTTTTATTTTTTTTAGTATATCTCATCTTTTTCCTGCTTCCGATGCTAAAAAGCATACTGGAAGGCGAGAAGCATATTGCATTAGAGTGGGCGGTGGACTTTTTATTTTATACAATGCTGCCAACGATTGGACTCCTTTGCGGCAAGCTGCAGCTGCAATATTGGAAGTCAGATCCTTATTCTAAAAAAATGGCCATTTGGCGCACGATGCCTATTAGCTCCAAGCAAATTGCACTTGCCCGTTATTTACAAGTATTATTCGGAGCAGTAGTTACTCAGGTTCCTTTATTTACAGCCTTTTACATTATGATTCATTACAGCAGCATTCAATTGCCAATCTCAACATTTATTGTATTTTCCCTTACATGGTTCAGCATCAGCTTAATTATTACTTACTTAATTATATATTTGGAGCTAGGCTTTACTGGAAAAATGTATAGTGTCATTTATAGCTTGTTCATGGTTGTCGTAATGGGCTTCACAATGCTGTATGTAGCTCTTTTTAGAGTGAGTATGGTAAAACTGAGTATTAACACGATCAGCAACGGCAATTATTGGCCAGCTGTTATAGCGGCAGCAGCTGCAACACTGGTATATGTTTTTGGATTAAAAGCGTTAATCAGCAGATTGAATATGAGAGAGTATATCGGTTGATAGAAAGCAGGTGAGGCAATGCGGCTGCCGATTCAAATCAATGAGCAGAGCGCTGAGCCGCTCTACCATCAAATCAGTGTACAGCTGCGCGCGCTTATCGTCAGCGGCCAGCTGGAGGAGGGCATGCTGCTGCCTTCCATACGCGAGCTGGCTCAATCGGTAAAGTGCAGTGTGATTACAATAAAAAGAGTATACAGCGATCTTGAAAATGAAGGTTTGCTGCGTACAAGGCAAGGGATGGGCACCTACGTAAATAAAGTTAATCCTCATGAGCTCGACAAGCAAAGGCTGGCGGCAGTGAGGGAAGAGCTGGAGGAGGCTGTGAAAGCAGGGCAGCGCGTGCAGTGCACAAGACAAGAGCTGGAGCAGCTGATGACAGAAGTGCTCGATAAATATTTTTAATAAAGACATGATAGCGGAAAAGAGGAGGTGGATGAATTGAGTTCTGAATTCGCAATATCGTTCCATAATATAGAGAGGAAAAAACCGAATTTTAAGCTCGGACCGATCACACTGCAAATTCCAAAAGGATACGTTACAGCTATTGTTGGCCCGAATGGCAGTGGAAAAAGCACCTTGTTTCGCATATTGCTTGGTATTTCCAAGCAGGACTCTGGAGAGGTAATATTGTTTGACGAACCAATAAAGCCTGATTCTAATGAGGCATATAAGCAGCGGATAGGCTTTCTAGCAGAGACGCCCTGGGAATATGAGGACGGAATGAAGGGCAGGCAAAAGGCTGAATTCAATCAGCACTGGTACAGTAATTGGGATATTAATTACTATCAACAGCTCGTTCATCAGCTGCAGGTAAATGACCATTTGCATATGGGTAAAATGTCAAAAGGCATGCGAAGAAAGCTTGAGCTCGTTATTGCAATGTCGCACCATCCAGAGCTGCTGCTGCTTGATGAGCCGTCATCCGGTCTTGATCCGTTGGCATGGAAGCAAATGATCGAAATATTGCACCGCTATATGGACACGGGTGATCGCACCTTGCTTATGACGACCCACATTATCGATGAAGTGAAACGTCTTGCCGATTATATCGTATTTATGGATCAAGGCAAAGTATTAGGCACCTACGAAAAGGATGAGCTGTTCAGCAGCTGGTTCACGTTTTTTATAAATGGCGAGCAGAATATAGGATCGCTGCTTAAACAAATGCCTGGCGTTCGAAAGATCGATCATGCTGGCAATGGTTATTTTACAGTTACGACTGACAACGCGATGGAAGCTGAGCAGTGGTGCAATCAGAAGCAGATCCCGATTACCAGCAAACAATCATTGGAGCTTGACGAAATTATGAGTATGCTGCTTCTGCAAGGTCAGACATAATAGGCAATTATTCCGAATTAGTAAAGAGTACATGATGCGAAGGGAGTATTACAATGAACCCATTAGTAGTTGAAGGAGTAGTAAAGCAGTACGGGGAGAAAACAGCTGTCAACAATATTAGCTTCGAGGTTGGCGCAGGCGAGATTTATGGCTTGCTAGGAGCAAACGGCGCCGGAAAAACAACGACGATGCGTATGGTACTCGGACTCATCTATCCGGACCAGGGAAAAATTCTATACAACGGCAAGCCGTTCACGAATGAGAATTTAAGACTGCTCGGCTATTTGCCGGAGGAGCGCGGTCTATACCCCAAAATTAAAGTGAGTGAGCAGCTTATATACTTAGCACAGCTGCGCGGCATGACTCGCAAGGAAGCTGACGATAATTTAAAGTACTGGCTTGATCGCTTTGAGGTGCCTGAGTATTATAATAAACGCGTTGAAGAGCTGTCAAAAGGAAATCAGCAAAAGATCCAGTTTGTCGCTGCTGTCATTCACAAGCCGCAAATCGTTATTTTGGACGAAGCATTCAGCGGGCTTGATCCAGTTAACGTAGAGCTTCTCAAATCTACTGTTAAAGAGCTGCGCGACTCTGGCACAAGCATACTTTTCTCAACGCATCGTATGGAGCATGTGGAGGAGCTTTGCCGCAATATTACGATATTGGACCGCTCTAACACCGTGCTGAAGGGCAATATCCGTGAAATTAAAAAGCAGTTCCCTAGAGAACGTGTCGTATTAAGCACAGAAAAAGAAGTAGGCGGCCTTGAAGCAATTGCTGGGGTCAACAACGTTGTTCGTAATGAATCCGGTTATGAAATTATGATTTCGAATGAAAATGTCGCTGGCAACATATTGCGGCATGCACTTGGCCAATCAGAAATTTCTAAATTTGAAATTAAAGAGCCAACATTGAATGAAATATTTATTAAGACGGTAGGTGAGCGTAATGAATAGTTTTTGGACAGTTGTCGGGTTTACAGTTCGCAACAAAATCAGAGCAAAAGCGTTTCTTATTACTACATTAGTCATTGCATTAATTTTAAGCATAGGGATTAACTTGCCGTACTTTTTCAAAGAGTTTAATATTGGCGGCGGCGATAAGCTGACGACAGTCGGGTACGTTCAGGATGCAGCCGGCAGTGAAACAGGCGCTAGCCTGCAGAAGCATTTTGCAGCAGCTGAAGGCTCCAATCTCGAGCTAAAAGCATATGCGGATAAAGGCTCAGCAGATGAGAACGAGAAGCAGCTTAAAAAAGCAATTGCTGATGGAGAAATTAACGGATACCTGGAGTTCGGCGCATTAGCTGAAAGCGGCTTTCCGGAAATGACCTACAAAACTGAAAAGCTTTTGGAATATGAAGTGCAAGGAAAGCTTCAAGGTGCTTTGCAGCTGATTCGCCAGGAGTCTATCCTTAAGGATGCTGGTCTTACTGCGGAACAAATGGCATTGCTGAACGCGCCGATCAATATCGCGACCGTACAAATTTCCGCTACTGAAGGCGCCGGCAGCATTGGCGATGGTAAGACGGAAGGCGAGCAAGGCGTAAATATGGGCATTATCTACTTCATGATTATTTTGCTCTTCATGGCTGTCATGATCTCTGGGCAATTAATTGCCTCGGAAATAACAGCGGAGAAAAGCTCACGCGTTATGGAAATTCTCATAACAAGCGTAGCACCGCTTAAGCAAATGTTCGGTAAAATTTTCGGTATGTTCGTTGTCGTAATTTTGCAAATCGCTGTATATGTTGCAGTTATCGTTATCAATTTGTCACTGCCGCATAATCGTGATGTTATGAAAGGCTTCAATATTAGCCTGGATATGATTGATCCAATGCTGTTAATTTACTCCTTGCTGTTCTTCCTAACCGGCTTCTTCCTATTTGCGACCATGTTCGCAGCAGTAGGCTCGCTAGTAAGCCGTACAGAGGATCTTGGGCAAGCAGTAATGCCTATCACTATTCTTTCGCTAGCTGGCTTTTATATTTCAATCTTCAGCATCAGCTCGCCAGACAGCATGCTCGTAAAAGTAACATCATTCATTCCATTCTTCTCGCCGTTTGTTATGCTGCTCAGATTGGGATTAACAGACCCGCCAACCTGGCAGGTGCTGACTTCCATCGGGATTTTGCTAGTATCGATCTACATCTCCGTATGGATCTCTGCAAAGATCTATCGTACAGGCGTATTGATGTATGGCAAGCGTCCTAGCTGGAAAGAAATCCGTAAAGCGATGAAGGCTTATAAGGTTTAATTGTAAATTAATAAATAAAATGTGTTGAGCAAAAACAGCAACCCAAAACAGTTGATCATTATGATCGGCTGTTTTTCTTGTTTTTTAGGAAATTATGAGCCAGATAAAATTGTGGATAAGTATGTCGAGCTTGAATTGATCCTAATAATGCGGACACTGATGGCCGTTAGCGCTCATATTTCGCCAACTTCCACTTTCTAGCGGACAGAAATGTCTGTTAGCGGGAAAAAAGCTAGAAAATTCGGCGGAATGTTCTTCTAATGGTCATAAGTGTCCGCATACACAACAAAAAGACTGCTTTTTTGGTTCTAACGGTCATGGATGTCCGCACCGCAAATAACATCGCATCGTTTGTTCCTTGCACACGATGACGGCAAGTTAGGTCACCGATTGGTGATTTTGTTCTTTTTATATTTTAATACATCACTACGTTAGAAAGATAATGGCAACTCGTATAAATGGATGGTGTCACTTATGTAACGTTCTAATGGAGATAAACAAAAGAATTATGAACTCGTTTCGATTGAAGTATCTTCTTCTGCTCCCCGTTGAAAGCTCAGTTCATTTCTTTAGAAATTTCTGTACCATTCCTAGATGAGGTTCGCTTCCATCTAAGTCGTTTTCAAAAGCTCGATCAATGAATCTGCATTTGGTGGGTGCTTCTTGTGTTTTTTGTCTCATTCCTGAACATTTTCTCTAGTTTCATGCATATTTTTCAGATTCACGCATTGTTAGAATGATCACAGATAGATAAATGAAGACTACTAATTAAGGAGCTAATCTAAATGGGTCTAGTTAAGTCTTATCAAACTCTAATATGCGGGGCGACGTTTGCAGGTATCGGGATGGGTATCTCCGAGAATTCCTCTTGCCTGATTGTGGAGCCTTCCTCAGGGGTAGGAAATGAGTTTATTGCTTGTATGAATTCTGGGGAGGGATTGGGGCAATCTCCACTGGAAGATCATGCTCTTGAGCTAATTTCGGACATGACTAGTCGGAATCTATTGACTAGCCGCCAGATTTATCACGTCACCCGGATGTTGAGATTCTTCAGGGGAGATTTGATACTGAGTTTATCTTTAAATTGACGATATCCCCGGAGGACGATTGGCCTAGCGCAAGGCTTAAGCTGAATGAATATTGGGAGAATCGACCAGAGATTTTACAATCATGGCGATTAACAACGATCGCGAGCACGTTCGAGTTCAAACAAGAAACACTTGAGTGGAGCAGTGATAACTGGTTTTGGAGGCCGTCTAATGCATTCGTTAATCCAGTTCTGGCTTTCAATTCACATATGAATCCATTCGTTAGAAGGGAAGGGCTTCAATGATTATTTCGCATAAGATCAACGATCAGATTGTTCAGACACCATTCGAAGACCATTTTACACATTGTTACGACGTTATTGTAGTTGGTCTAGGGACTGCAGGAGCAATATCAAGAGGACCATTCGAATCATATTGGAATTGTGAATGTCTATGAACGATTGGTGTTATATTTTGGGGAACAGAGCCGTATCCGGATTAGGAGCCGCATTCGCAAGGGGACCCTGATTCGAATTGTACTGCCTCATGTGGATTAATACTCACCTCGACATTCAAATTTCGTTCCTGAGGATGATTATATTTGCTATCATGGAATTACACAAAATAACTACAGAAGGAGGTAATTAGCGAAGATGGATAAAATAAAAATAATTACTCGTTTACAGAGCATTGAAATGTATGCATATGAATTTATAAATTTTTGTAAAGAGATTGTTGTTAGTATAAAGGATGAACTTCATCAGGACGTAACGGTATCTACGTGGGATGACAGTGTGAATGCAGTTTATCATTTCCAAAATAATCTGTCAGATTTTAATGTTGAAAACCTTGAAAAAATAATAATTGCAAATAAAGAAGAAGATGTTTTTAAAAATGAAAATGAAAATGATAAAGAACTGAGAAAGAACTCTAAAAGCTGGGCCGGCTTTAGCTCTTTACTTTACATTAACAAAAATAAAGAAAGTGAAGAAAGCGAAATATCAATAAGCATTACACAAGGGGCTTACGAAGCCAATAAAACAGCATGTATCAACGTTGAATTTTCAGATAGCTTTTTGAAGTTAATATCAAAAGAGTTTTTGATAAAAATAATTAAATGTATAGAAATGACCGGCAGCCTAAACTATGCTGTTGTTATTTCCAATGATTTTAGACGTAAGGTTAAAACTAATGGTCAAAATATATGGGTAGGCTACTTAACTTACTTTAAAAATCAAAAGATTCATAATATGCTTCCCGGCATTGTTAGTATTATTGAACTCAAAGATGGTTTTATTATAGATTTAAATTAGAAATTAGAACTTTCAGCTGAAAGTATTAATAAAGCAATTGAGGTAAGAAATAAATTCGATGTTGGCTTTCTAAATTAATTCATGTAGTATTCGTATTAAAATGCATTAAAAATATCACGGTATACGAAGGCTATTTGATTCCATTATTGGATGTGAAACAAAGGTAGGAGGAAAGGATCTTATATGGGAAACCGGACATTCCTGAGCGTTACAAATGCCGATACAGATTCGGTCGATTATGAAAATACAGCTTTTGAGACCAATAATTTTCTAGCTCCAGTATGGTTTTGTCTGGTCAGCCAAGAGCAGTTCCAGCGTTATAGCAGGCAGCTTATGCAAGCATGGAGCAAGATTCAACCCCATATGGACCAACCGGATGTGGAGGATCTGCCTGAGTGGGAATGCTTTTCCGAAGCATTCCAATGGCAGATTCCATGGGCGGATGCTGCAGAGCAGCTGCGCCTGAGCTTACCCGGCACGCTGGCCCATTTCCCATCGCTTGCCGCTCCTGTGCAGGAGTGGCTAGAAACCTTATCAACCCATGTACAGAGGTATTCTGCTGCTGTTATTCATCTGGAGCTTTCACAATATTTCTCGTTCACGGGCGATCCAGCCCTCTATTTGAAAGACATTCAAGAATACGTTACCCTCTGGCATTCGCCGCATCCCTCGCAGGAGAAGGTCTGGCAGAGAGCAGCCGATAACTGCTATATGCTGAATGGGGAGCATTTGCCATGGAGAGAACGTAAGGTATCTCAACCGGAGCAAGCTTCGGAAATCCAGCCAGCACAGTCCATTCCTCCAGCATCAGGGAAGCGCCAGTCCAAATGGCGGCAGGAGCTCTACATATGGTTTGCTGCGATTCTATCTGCAGCCCTCTCTCTTACTGTCTATGTCAATACCTCCAGTGTTTGGTTGGCGGTGCTCGGCTTCCTTATCCCCTCTCTGTTTATTGTTTTGTGGAATATAATTATCGGTCCTAAAAAAAACTCCCGCCATCGGCTGGAGGCGGCCGCGACCTTGAATAGGAACAGCCCTCCTTCTTATGCTGTCCTCAGGATTAAGTATTTCGATGGGCATTCACCTATTGGGGTGAATGGCATGGAAACCGGCCCTTCAGAGGATAAATCATTACCGGATCTTATCCCTTGGCTGCAAATCACGCAAGCGAAGGTGATTTCAACTCATGAGGTTGAGCTCATGATCTCTACTAAAAATCCACCACTCTCTACCTTACAACTTTATTTGAAGCTGGATGAGCAGCTGGTAGCCAAGGATACCGTAACAGCGGTCAATGCCATTGTGTTGGCTCATAAAATGTCCGTTTAACTGCAATGACTTCGGCATCAACCAGAAAGCCGTTCTTAAGGTAATTGCACAGGCGTGATAATGTAAAGATTATTATTATATCGAGCAAGTTAGACGATCAAGTCTCACGGTTGCGGTATTCGGTCGGCGTCAAGCCAGTTCTTTTTTTGAATAGCGCTTCGTCTACCGGAGTGGAAGTCGGATGCTTCAGATTGACATCGAATGGAGTATTTCTTTACTTTCATATTGACAACGTTTTCCTACAGTTCTAAACTAACCTCGAGAAATACAAAAATTGGACAAGACAGGAGAATCAATGCCATGAAATTTGAGCAAAACGTTGATGTGCTATTTCAAGGGGATTCTATTACAGATACGTCGCGTAATCGAAATGATCTGTATTGCTTGGGAAAGGGATATGCGAATCGTATTGCTGGTGTACTGGGGCATGAACTGGCAGAGGCAGCACCTTTATTTATTAATAAGGGGATTAGCGGCAATCGGGTATCTGACTTATATGCCAGATGGAATGAAGACGCTATCTATTTGAATCCGAAACGTTTAAGTATCCTAATTGGAATTAACGATGCTTGGAGAATTATGAATGAGCTTCCTGAAGGGGCAGCTGATCGTTTCGAGAGTGCTTATCGCCATTTGCTTGATATTACAAAACAGTATTTGCCTGATACCGGACTGATTTTGTGCGAGCCGTTTATATTGAAATGCGGTGCAGCAGAAGAGCGCTGGGAGGATTGGCGAACTCTAGTAGCAAACTATCAATCTATTGTTCGCGAGCTTGCAAGGGAATATGGGGCAGTGTTAGTTGAGCTGCAGAAACCGTTTGACGAAGCATGCAATCGCACAGCTGCCTCTTATTGGGCAGGAGATGGCGTGCATCCGACTGCCGCCGGTCATGAGCTGATTGCCAGAGCCTGGATCGAGACTGTGAATAATAGCAACTTGAAAATCGGCTAAACAATACGATTAAAATAGATACTGATTTAGAGATACATCTAATGAATGTTAATAAATTGGATTGGTAACAAAGTAACAATCCCTAAAGAAAATCCGACTAAATTCTGGTTGTATGAATAACACAGCCATGCAATTATGGAGAAATCTTTGGGGATTTTTTTTGTATGCTTTTATTGATTAGATAATGGCACAAAATTTAGAGTAAGTCTTAAAAAGAAGGTTCTGTCAGGCTTCTAGTCCTGTAGAACCTTCTTATTTCAAAATCCGTGAAGCGCAGATCTTATTGGTATTTAAGGCCATCGTGCCGAATGACTCAACCCTTAAGCTTGCTGCGGTATTGACCTGGAGTCATCCCGGTCGATTTTTTGAAGGCTCGCATAAATCCCTGCAATGAGGAATAGCGAAGACTATCAGAAATATCCTGTATTCGCAAGTCCGGATTGGCCAGAAGCAGCTTGGCTTTTTCCATGCGGAACTCGATCAGGTAATCAATGAAGTTGACTCCTGTGACTTGTTTAAACATGCGACTTAAATCGAAGGGGGCTAGCCCGACTCTTTCTGCGCATTGTTGTAAGGAGAGATCAGTATCGTAATGATTCTGAATAAAATCCTGCACCTGCTCAACCAGACGGATGCGATGGGACACAGTGCTTGTTTCCTCATATTCTTGGCGCAGCACGTTAAAAATCCGGTCTCGAAAAAATATTCGGACTTCTTCAAGGTTACGACACTTGGCCAGATGGAGCAAAAGCTCTTTAACAATATCGGCATCAAATAAATCTCGCGGTGATGTCCTGACGGATTTTACGATAGTGCCAAGTAATTGGGAAAAGTAGCCACGCAGCAGATCCTCCGAAATATTGAAGGATTCCTGGAGTGTTTCAACTATATCCTGGAAAATCCTTTCTGCTTCGTTCCATTGACGCGAACGGATGGCGGCAGCAATTTCATTTTCACTTTGAAACAATACATCCGCTTGCATGGAGACGGAAGTCTTCAGATCGTGAACGAGCATCACTTCATTGTCACCTACAAGAAAACGGTAGCGCAAAAGGCCGGAGGCCTCCTCATAGGCTTCGTGCAAGCCATCCGCTCCTGTATCGGAATAACTGGCGGTGATAAATGAATTAAGCTTTAGATAGCGCAGCAGCGCATCTTGGAGTTTGTGGCCCATCCCGCGGAGCTCCTCTGGCGTGATTCGCTTTTCCATAGGGATAATGGTGACGAACATACCGGGCTGGACCATGATAACCTGAGGTTTGGCTTGATCCCCTAGCAGTTCCATAGTGATATTATCTACAGCGTAATAATACAGGGAGCGATCCCGTCGGGAGTAACTCTCCATCATCCTGTTCCGATTCAAGTCTACGATCAGAAGGGGAATAAAGAAGCATTCATTAGGGAGCGCTTCCTGCTCGCCAAGAGAAATGTTTTGATGCGGAATGCTTCTAACGAGCAATTGGTGCAGCAGAAAATGCTTGGCATGTTCGAAATAAATGTTCATTTCTTTAGAAAGCTGCCTGTTCTCCAGACTGAGAAGGTCCAGATAGCGATCCAACAAAGCTAGCTCATCGCCATCTGAGACGATATTTATGTTTGCAGCCGCAGGTCTTAGCTTGCTGGTCAGTTTCTGGAGTGGGCGATATAGCGAACGGGAAGCGCCGTAGCCGATAAGTGAGCCAATCACGACAAGTCCAAGGCTGATGGCAAGCATGATATTTCGTTGGGTGTTAGCTTTCATAGTAAACGCTTTCTCCGGTACATTCGCAAAGTAAAACCAATTTTTCGATTCTGAATGTAACATCACAGTGTTTGAATAAACGCCGTCAAGATTCAACTTGTCATGAATAATCCAGTCTGCATCGGCGGTATCCTTGATTTTTGCCAGAGCAGCTTCGTCAGCTCGGGTGCCGATTCGAGATGTCTCAGAATGCAAAATAATAGTACCATGCTCATCTGTCACGAATAGCGAAGAGCCTTCATACGGAGCAGGCGGGGTCAGCTTATAGCTGCTGATGGACACAGCATCCAAATATACGATAAGGGCTGCATTCACTCGGTTGTTTTGCAAAATAGGCTTAATAATCGTTAATACGGGCCTCGTCAACGTCTCATATTCAGAGGCAGGCATGCGGAGATTAAGGAAGCGGTTGGTGTAAGTCAATTTCTTGGCTGCATTGATGACCATAGGATCACCAAATTCCTCATCTGTATAAAGATTGCCGTGAGAGCTTAATACTTTGCCGTAAGGAACGGAATAGAAGTCAAGCTCCAGTACATGCTCCATCCCGCTTTGCAGCTTGACGAGAATTTCGCTCAGATCCAGGACTGTTTTCCAATTATCTACAGATAAATCATCCTCGACAAATCGTTTTAACAGCAGGGTTGAGTTAGAGGATGCATGTGTATATTGGAGCATAAGATCGTCGATTTTTTTGAAATAATTATTCAGTTCTTTTTCTGTTTGTCTTAGCAGTACAGCATTGGATTCGCCCGCCTGCTCGCGGATGATAGTAGACGTACTGTATGCCGAGTAGATGCCCATGAGGGCAACCGGAATGCTCGACATAAGGAGTAGATAGGCCAGCATTTTGGTTTTTAGTGTAGGTGTGGACGACAGTCGAAAAAAGTGCATTACCTTGTGCTTCACACAGACACCTCCTTAATCCAAATATTAATCAGAATAATCTTTATTCGTTGGACAAGTCAATATAGAAAGGAAGGATAGGAGTTGTTAAGAGATGAACATCTTTTGCAGTTAGTGAACCTTTTTTGTAAATGCACTCCGAATCAGCCTGTATATGCCGACAAAACAGGTTCATTGCCTGTCACTTACAAGTCTGGGTAAAGTTAAATTGGTTCTGTAAGGAGGTGAGAGGCTAACAGACCAGTGCGGAATGTCTTATCAGACTGCAGGGGCATGAAGCAAAAAAAAAGCGTTTTTGCTTAACTATTCATTTGAAGGAGGTAACTGTTCCAATATGCTGAAACCTATATCTTTATCCAGTCCGGCCAGTATAAGAAGCAAGTTAATGCTTGTTCTATTCCTTATTTTGCTGTCGATTGTTTTGTTAGCGCTTCCACAGATGGTAGAGGCTGCAGGGCAAAACTACTACATTGACAATAGCTTACCAGCTGCTTGTTCCGATAACGGAAGCGGCACAGATCCCGAAGCCCCCTGGTGCAGTTTTGCGCCACTTGCTTCAGTGAACTTGGAGGCAGGCGATCGGCTTCTCATTGCCAGAGGAACCCGCTTTGCGGAGCAAGTCAGAATCGACAATCCCCAGGGTACTGCTTCCGAACCCGTGGTCATCGAAGCTTACGGCGAAGGACCGCGTCCACAATTCGTCGCCAATGGCACCAATACAGCCATGACCATCACCAATCCTAGTCATGTAATTGTTCGGAATCTGGACATCGGCGACACAACCGCCGAGGGAAGAGGAGCCTTCCACTATGGACTGCGTGTGGATTTTTCCACCCTTGGCAACAGTAATGTTGTGTTTGAGGACCTTTTCCTTCACGACAATCGTGTAACCGGCATGTTTGTCCGCAACACAATGTCGTTATCGAGGACGGACACCGTGTTGGATGGCATAACCTTGCGCAATATCGAGACCACCCGTAACGCTCACGGCATCGTGTTTGCTAGTCAAGGCACCGTCACCAACCCTGCGCCTGTGGCATCGCCTGAGACCGCTGCCAACCGGATCTTTCGCAACGTGCTTATTGAAAATCTTTGGCAACATGACGACAACAACAACAATCCTGATCCGTCCCAAGTATTCGCCCAGATTGATGCCGGATGTCCCGACAGTCTTGCTATCGGCTCCGCTTCCTCCGTTATGATTCGCAACTCGATTTTTGACGGTTCAGCAGGCTGTCGAACCAACTCGGGAACCGCCGCCCTCTATCTGGGAGGGGTCAAGGATGTTGTGATTGCCAACAATATCTTCACCAACACTCCTAATACAAGAAACCCGGATATGGTAGCCATTGACCACGAGGCAGGTACTAACAATGTGCTGATCGCGGGCAATTATTTCGCAGACAATTACGGAGGCGGAATCGAATATTTGGCGATCCATGGTTCTAACGACTATTCCACCGGCAACGCCATTCGGGCCAATGTATTCGTACGCAACGGCTACATTCATAACATCCCGTATCTTGGTGGCGGCTCCATCTCTACGCTGGGCAACGGTATTGTGCCGGATGCAGTCATTGCCGATAACATTGCCTATGAACCTTACGCTTTCCTTACTGCACACTTAAGAGGGAATGCCTCGGGGCTCACCGTTATGAACAATCTCCAGCTTGAAAACGGTGATTGGATTTCGCAATCCTCCGTGGACTACGAAAACGAGATTAGTTTGTGGTCCTACCAACAATGGACTGCCTCAGGCTGGGCAGATCTGCCTCTGGACTCTTTAACCGGGACATACCGAGACGGCGATGTGCACATCTCCCGTTTTGAGCTTGCCCCTGGAGCAAGTTCTGACGCCGGGCTTGCATGGACGGCTCCACGCCTTGGCAATATTGCGATTCGCAGTTTCCCGATCTCGCGAGCAGGAACAGCGAATGTAAGCATCACCGTAAATGGAAACGAGATAGCATCCGCTGCCGTGGACGAGCAAGGTGTTGTGCTGCTGGCTGACGACATCACAGTACAGGCGGGAGATGTCGTTCGTTTTGTTGTGCCGGCTGGAGAACCAGCAGTCAGTTGGACGCCTTCAGTGAGCTTCACAGGTGAATCCGAGTCGCAAGACGGTCTCGGGGAATGGAACTTTTCTGTCGACAAAGACGCCCAAGGCTGGACTTCGAACAGCGCATTTCATGTGAGGGCGGGCTCGTTAGTCGTCGGGACAACTTCTACTGGAACCCAATTGACCTCCCCGCCTTCCTTGGGTATTGAGGCTGCGTCGAGCAGCGCCATCCGCCTTCGATTAGCCAATCGCAGCGGCATAAGCTCCGGACGGCTGCTGTTCCGGACAGATGGGGAAGATTTTTCGGAAAACCGGTCGGTACGCTTTCATGTGAATCCACGAGAAGAGAAGGGATTAGCCGAGGGCTTCACGAACTTGCTTATTCCGGTTACCGAAGCAGACGGTTGGAGTGGAAGAATCGATCAGATTCGTATTGAACTCGCAGGGGGCGAAGGCGAAGTGAAGATCGATTCGGTACAGTTTGCGAGCCCAGCGGGGCCTCGTTGGGACTTCAACAACGATGGCGGGTGGAAGATCAACCCTGACGTCAGCTGCGCATCACCCGGGATTCGCCCGCTCGATCCGGAAATCGACATTAACAACGGGGATTGGAATACTAGCAGAGTAGCGGATATCAACTGGAACAAGGCCCGTTCTCAAACCTTTAAGGTATCAACGGGCACGTTGGCACAATTGGACGTGTGGGCGTACAAAACCGGAAACCCAGCCGGCTGTCTCTATATCCGCGTCGCGGACGCCAATGACAATGCTTTGTTCACAGGCGCTGTTCCGCCTAGCGAGGTATCAACCAACGGGAATTTCATCAGCGTATATCCACGGCTTACGGGACTTGATCCCAATGAACTGTACAACTGGCAAATTTTCAGCCCTTATGTCGTCCCGAACGGCGGCAACTACGGCGTCGGTTATGACGATACCGGCCGCTACACGGATGGGAACGTTTACTACAGCGTTGACGGACGGGGCGTCTGGCGCGGACCGGAGGGATCTTCAAAACGGAGCTTGCGCTTCCGCACCTATTCTGCCACACAATTCGAATCAACCCCGGTTGACGAAGGTTATACACCTGTTACGGTAGCCGACGGAAAGATCGTTGGAAGCGGACGTTACGAGCCGGCCCTTCTTTCCCCCGACGGTCTGGGCATCGATGCGGCAACACAGCGCTACGTGCATATCCGCATGTCCAACCCCGATAACCGGTTTACGGCGTTTCTATTATTTACAACCAGCGAAGCTCCGGCATTCGACATCCCGGAAAAAGGCTTTCCTCCCGCTAATGAAGTGTTTGGGAGGGGAATCTCGATCCCGCTTGTACCTGGTGGAGGAATGGTTGATTACGTTTTGGACATGTCGACCATTCCGGCATGGACAGGAACCATTGAGCGTCTCATGATACAGCCATCCTATCGCTGGAATTATCGTATTGGTTCTCTTGCAAGCACGTGGAGCGGCTCCATCGATTGGGTTTTTGTAGACGATGGCGAGACTGCTGCCGTCACCCCTGCTGCGCCTGCGGCTGAAGGCAGTGTAGAAAGTGTTGATGTCAGCGGCTATAGTCCGGGAGCAACGCTCAAGCTGTATCTTGCAGACGATACGTTGAAAGCCCAGGCGGAGAATGTGACAGGGACTACTTACACCTTCAGCGATGTGCTGCCCGATAATCTTCATTATTATGTAACCCAGACGGTAAATGGAAACGAGAGCTTGAACTCCAATTCAGTATTGGTTAGCCTGCGGGAGCCGACAGTCCATGCAGGAATCGGCTATGTGGATGTAGGCAATGTGTATCCGCAAGCGACGGTCCGTCTATATGGGGGGGACGACGAAATGATCTCCGACAGCCCGACGATACAGCCGGACAGAACTCATCGATTCGCCGGTCTGACAGCCGATGCTTCCTTTTATGCGATTCAAAGCGTGAACGGTGTTGCAAGTGCTCCATCGGCTCTGATTAAGCTGCCTCCGCTTCCGAAGACGCCGGTCGTTCATGTGCCGATCAACGACAAGCCTGACTCTATAGGAGACGCATCACTCACAAGCTTGAACGGTCAAACCGTATTAACTTTAAAAGTGAACTCAAAAAAGTTGGCTGACAAGTTGGCCAGTGAAGGCCCCAGTACAGTGGTGACCATTGCCGGGGAAGAAGAGGCCGATGTGTTCATTGGCCAAATAGATGGCCGAATGGTGAAGCAACTGGAGGAGAAATCAGCCATTCTGGAAGTCAAGACGAAGCAGGCCGTGTACACCCTTCCTGCCAGACAGCTCAACATTGAAGATCTGGCCATGCAGCTCGGCAGCTCTGCGGCTCTTGAAGATATTATGGTACGGATTGAAGTTGCCCAGCTTCAACAAGATAGCTTTTTGTCGTTCGAAAAAGCCGCCGATCGTGGAAGGTTCACTCTTGTTGCTCCGCCCATCAGCTTTAAAGTAACAGCTTCATATGGAGATAAGTCCATTGAAGTGGAAAAATTCAATGAGTATGTGCAAAGGTCTATCGCAATTCCCGATCATGTCAATTCCGATAGGATCACGACTGGTGTCGTGCTTGAACCAGACGGTGTCGTCCGCCATATTCCGACCAAAATTGTACGGAAGGGTGAAATATATTGGGCGGAAATGAGCAGTCTCACCAACAGCATTTATTCAGTTATTTGGAATCCGCAGAATTTCGCCGATGTTGCAAATCATTGGTCCAGGACCGAAGTGAATGATATGGGTTCGCGGATGATTGTCAATGGAATAGGGGAGGGCAAGTTCAGCCCGAATCAGCAGATTACCCGGGCCGAGTTTACCGCCATTATTATTCGCGGATTAGGTCTAAAGCCGGTGCATGGTAATTCGGTCTTCTCGGATGTGGATTCATCCGATTGGTACAGCAGCTACATTCTTACCGCTAATACGTATGGGTTGGTCAGCGGATATGAGGATGGACGCTTCCGTCCTCATGATTTCATTACCCGCGAGCAAGCTATGGTCATTTTGGCCAAAGCTATGGCGATGACCGGACTGAAGAATAAGATAGACGATCAGGCGGAGGGAAGCCTTGAACGTTATTCGGATGCGGCAGCATTATCTTCCTGGGCCCGATCTGCGGCTGTTGATTTTGTGAAATCCGGTATTATTGGCGGCCGCGCCAACGGTGAACTTGCTCCCAGTTCGGCGATCACCCGGGCGGAAGCTGCGGCAGTTATCCGAAGACTGCTGCTGGAGTCCGCTTTCATTCAATAATATCTAGGTGCAAAATCTATGAACAACTTTTGCAAACGAATGAACCTTAATTGCGAGGATTCAGCAACGCAAAGGAATCAAAGGGGCAAAAGAGTTTCATTGCCTGCAATTTAAGCTGTAAGGTAAAGTTAAAGCAACCATTCGGCCGATGGTGAAAGTCACCCAAAGATAAACGGTTACAATATATTTTATTATGGGAGGTCTGTTGAGCAAATGAAGAAAATGATTACGCTGTCGCTAGCGTTTGTGCTGGTCACAACGTTGCTTACAGCAGCATGCAGCAACAACAGCAATAACAACAAAAACAATAAGCCTGGATCGGAATCCACGCCGACTCAAAATCAAGCCAACGAAAAAGACGATACTACAAAAAAGATTAATGTATCAGCCATGACCATACTGTATTCAGCTGCTCCTCCAGATAAGAGCTCGGGAATGAAAATTTTGGAGGACAAATACAACATGGATTACAGCTTTATTCCCGTAGCAGCTGCCGATTATTATAACAAGCTGGGGGTTATGGTAGCATCCGGCGATCTTCCGGATCTTACAGTTTACCCCGCACTGGATGAAAATTGGTACAACTATGTGGAGAATGGTGTGTTTATGCCTCTCGAAAACTACATTAATGAACAAGATACACCCAATCTGGCCAAGATGCCGAAAGAAATTATGGACTTGATGACGTATAACGGTCACATATACGGTCTCCCAAGGCTCCGTTCCCAAGCAGCTCATACATTAACTATCCGCAAGGATTGGCTGGATAACCTGGGCTTGGACATGCCTACGACTTACGAAGAATTGGAATCGGTCATGAAGCAGTTTGTGGAGCGCGATCCAGATGAGAATGGCCAGAAAGATACCTATGGTCTGGCTTTCAATGCGGGATCCGGTGCGCTTGGCGCGGTTTCTCTTCTTGGTTCTTTTAACACGCCCATGAATATAAATTGGAACAAGCATACGGATGGAAAAATATATCCTGTCCTTGCGCATCCGAATTTCCGTGATGGTCTTGCATACTTGGCCAAATTGTACAGCGAGGGTATCCTTTCAAAGGATTTTGTCATCATGAAAGGCAATCAGGCAGAAGATGATTTTCTGAGCGGCCGTGCAGGGGTAATCGGGGATTTCGCTTGGAACGCTTACAATGAAGACAGATTGAACAAAGCCAGGGCCATTAATCCCGATTTTCAATGGGAGCCGATTCCCGCGCTTAAGGGACCAAATGGATTCCAGGGTTATGCCAAGGGATCAGGCTTCAATGGTTTTGTTGCGATTCCGGCGACTCAAGCCAAAGACGAAGCAAAGGTAAAGCGCATGCTTAAATTCCTGGATGATCAGATGGAATCGGATATAAACTCTGAACTGTATCGATTGCTGAAACATGGAATAGAAGGCGAGCATTACAATATGCAAGATGGAAAAGTCGTTTATACCGACTTGGGCAACAAAGAGAGACCATCTTTATATCTCATTACGAATCCACCGACGGATGTTGTCGACTTGAATAATCCCAATGACAGCCAGGAAATTAAAGATGTAAAAAATGCCTCTTATAAGGCTGCCTTGACAGGAACGCCTTATTCGGATCCTGCGCTCAAGCTTGTGCCATCTCCTACCTTTAAGGAAAAAGGAACGGAATTGAACAAAATGTTGTTTGAAAATATCGTAAAAGTCATTACCGGAGAGCAGCCTTTGGAATTCTACGACAAAGCGCTTGAAGATTGGAAGGCCAAGGGGGGCCAAAAAATTCTGGATGAAATGAACGAAACGTATCAGGCAAGCCAAAACAAATAAGACGGGCAAACGGAACGGAACGGCCCACGGTCGCGGGCCGTTCCATTTTGGAGAAACAGCTTATTATCTAGCATTTCATACCTGATCTTGATAGGCTCGTTTCGTTTAAGAGGAGACACGACAATGAATACAAAAAAGCTTCCGGCGTTAAAGGTTGCTCCTGCGTCAACCAGACGAAGAAAAATCTGGAAGACATTAAAGGAAGAACGGTATTTATGGCTAATGGTTCTGCCGGGTGTCCTGTTTTTCATTATTTACAAATATATTCCCATGTTTGGCATCGTAATTGCTTTTCAAGACTATAATCCGATTCGAGGCGTTACGGATAGTCCATGGGTAGGACTGAAGCATTTTTTAAATCTCATCCAAAACGATGAAATACCGCGTGTGCTTTGGAATACCCTTGTTATCAGTTTTTATCAAATTGTGTTAGCCTTTACATTTCCCATTGTGCTAGCCATCATGATTCATGAATTGAGTAAAAGTTGGCTGAAGCGGCCGATCCAGACCATTGTTTATTTGCCCCACTTTTTATCGTGGCCGGTTATTGCAGGCATTTTCTACCTTATGTTCAGCAGCAACGGAGGAATTACGACACTTCTGGGGCAAGTAGGTGTTCATGATTTCAATTTATTATCCGATCCGGACCATTTTCGTCTGATGCTTGTGCTTCAACTGATTTGGAAAGAATCGGGTTGGGGAACAATCATCTATCTGGCCGCCTTGCTAAGCATTAGTCCGGAATTGTATGAAGCGTCCAAAATTGACGGTGCCGGACGGTTTCGACAAATATGGCATGTTTCTCTCCCGGGTCTGCGCGGGACCATTCTGGTGTTATTCATTTTACGTTTGGGTAATGTCCTTGATGTGGGTTTCGAGCAAGTATTCCTCATGCTGAACGCACGGGTCAGCGGGGTTGGAGAAGTATTGGAAACCTATCTGTATTCGACCGGTCTGGTAAGCGGCAAATATAGCTTTGCCACTGCCGTAGGGCTGCTCAAAGGATTGATTGGCTTTGTGCTCATTTATGGCTCAAACAAAATAGTTCGGAAAATAAACGGACAGGGACTGTATTGACAGGTCCTGAGGTTTGGAGAGGAGCTAATACCTTGACTGAGAAAGCGGTTTCCCGATGGTTTGACATTTTAAATGTGGTGTTTTTATCTATTTTCGCTTTGCTTTGCATTCTTCCTTTCTTTCATGTTTTTGCTATGTCTACAGCGACAGTGAAGGATCAAATGTCCGGCGATTTTATTCTTTGGCCACGAACTTGGGATTTTACCTCTTATATATATATATTTGACACTGGCATCTTTTTTCAGTCATTTCGCAATTCGGTCATTGTTACTGTGCTAGGTACTGCGCTTAACATGCTGCTAACAACGTTTACAGCTTTCGCCTTGTCTCGGCATAACTTCTCAGGAAGACGTTGGATTATGCTGATGATCATATTCACCATGATGTTCGGAGGCGGACTTATACCCACTTATCTGGTGGTTAAAGCAACTGGTCTCATCAACTCCTTGTGGGCCATGATGATTCCCAGTGCGGTTTCGGCCTTCAATGTTATTATCATTCGGGAATTTTTCCGAAGTATTGATGAAGGGATTATTGAATCGGCAAAAATTGATGGATGCTCTGATTGGGGAGTTTTCTGGCGGATTATGATGCCTCTTTCCACGGCTTCTCTTGCCACATTCACCTTGTTTTATGCCGTCGGCAACTGGAATCAGTACTTTTCCGCCGTTATTTACATTAATAAGCCAACATTATGGCCACTGCAAGTTCTTCTCCGGCAAGTGGTAACGGTCGGGCAGTTCGACATGTTTAATCTCAATGACTCGGACCGCCCCTTGCCTCCGGCGGTTTCCATTCAGATGGCAACGGTCATATTGACAGCTTTGCCGATTGTAGCGCTGTATCCATTCTTGCAAAAATACTTTGTCAAAGGGGTTACGCTGGGGGCGGTTAAGGGATGAAAAAGAATATGATTAATGATAGTACAAACGTGACCGATTATGAAATAGAACGATATGATGCGATGCGGGATCTAAATCTGAAATTATATAGAAACTGTCTGCATTACAATGGAGACATTCCCACTGCTGTCGGTTCCGCGGATGGGCAGCACGCCTTGTCGGGAAAAGGACAGTGGACCGACGGTTTCTGGCCAGGGCTGCTTTTGCTGGCATACTCGGGAAATCAGGATGATCTGCTGTTGCGAGAGTATGAGCGGTATATGCCGTTTCTGGAGGAGCGGGTAAATAATGATTCATTGGTTAATAAAAGCAGGGGATATATGGATCTGGATCATGATGTAGGCTTCATATTTCATCTCACTGCTGTTTACCACTATTTATTGACTGGTTCGAGGTCTTCAAGGACGGTAGGGCTGCGGTCAGCGGAAGTGCTGCTAGGTCGTTATCAGAAGAACGGCAGCTATATCCGTGCATGGAATGACTGGGAAACGGATACACCGCAATTCCGGCAGGAAAAAAAGGGGAAGGCCATCATTGACAGTCTGATGAATGTGCCGCTCCTATTCTGGGCAGCCAAAGAAACAGGTCAAGACTGCTACCGGAAAGCTGCGGAGGCTCATGCCAACCAATTGGCACGCTGCATTGTGAGGGATGATGGCAGCACATACCATACCTATAATTTCAATCACGAAACTGGAAGTCCGCTTGGCGGGAGCACTGTGCAAGGCTATTCCCATACTTCTGCTTGGTCCAGGGGCCAAGCGTGGGCCATATATGGATTCGCGCCAGCATACCGGTATACGGGCAACAAGGATTTCCTCCTGGCTTCACAGCGCTGCCTGCAATATTGGATACAGTCTACGCTACCTGAAGGCGATGCTCCTTGGGATTTTGCCGCACCACGCAATCAATGGCTCCCTGTGGATACTTCCGCCATGAGTATTGCAAGCTGCGGGATTCTAGAATTGGGCTTGCACGATTCTGTCGACGGAGAATTGCAGGAGGTGGCGGAGCGGATTATATCCCGCTTGCTTCAAGCCCATCGCCCCCCAACCTCTCCTTACGTTCATGCTTTTCTTTTGCATGGAAGCGTGGGGCCTGCGTACAAGGAGGGCAGCCAGGAAGAAAAAGATCGGAAGTACATCTATTCCAATCAAAGTCTAATCTATGGAGATTACTTTTTGTACGAGTCTATTTTGCGTCTGCAGCCCAGCAACATCCTTCTGCCTTGGGATTTTTGACAATTTGTTTACGGAGGTTTGTCATGAGCACGAATCTTAACTCTACCATCGCATCATACATGGATCGGATGACCTCTGATTTGGAGGCCAGAGAAGTGCGATCCTTATGTAAGGATTGGAAATTTTGTCCGCACGATGTTCCCCATGCATTTCGGGAAGACTTTGATGATTCCTCCTGGCGTACGCTGAATATTCCACATGATTATTCTGTTGAGGGACAATTTTCTGAAGAACATGAGGCCAACGGATTTGTGCAAAGCGGTGTGCTCTGGTACCGGAAGCATTTGATATTGCCCACCGGTCACAGACAGGAGAAGTATTATATACTGTTTGACGGCGTTGCCATGAAGAGTCAGGTATGGCTGAATGGACAATTTCTGGGACAGCACCCTTACGGATTTACCCCTTTCTGGTGTGACATCACCCCTTTTATTCATCATGAAGAAGGGGCGGTCAATATTATTGCTGTTAGGGCGGACAGTTCCCTGCAGCCGTATTCCAGATTTTATACGGGGGCGGGCTTATACCGCCAAGTTTTTCTTATCTCCATGAATGCCCTGCATATCGAGCAATGGGGAATCAGGACGGACATCGCAGCCGCCGATGAAGACCGTGCTGAACTTACAATTCGCACCAATGTCCGCGTTGAGCGCTATAAGGATACAATATGGAACGCCTTTAACTGGCAAGGCACAGGAATAAAAGATAATCACGAGGTACAGAAAAATGCGGTATTAATCACCTCCATTATCGACAGCAAAGGGCGCATCGTGGCAGAGGCGCAGGAATCGAAGGTGTTTCCTGAGTTCAGCAGGCATGAGTTCACACAGGAGCTGCGGGTAGACAAGCCCTCTTTATGGAGTCCGACACATCCGGAAATGTATCGTATTCGCTCCAGACTGCTGGCGAATGGAGAACTGGTGGATGATTGCATGACACCTTTAGGGATAAGGACGCTTTCGTTTCACCAGAATGAAGGCTTCTCTATTAATGGGAAAACGATGAAGCTAAAGGGTGTCTGTCTCCACCAGGATGCGGGAATTTACGGAGGAGCGGTGCCTTATAAAACCTGGGTAAGGAGGCTTGGTCTGCTGAAGAAAGCCGGAGTCAATGCGATTCGTACGGCACATCATCCGTTCCCGTCCGAGTTCTATCATGTCTGCGACTTTTTAGGTCTCCTGGTTATGGATGAGGCATTTGACGAATGGCAGTCCGGGTGGACAAGGGGATACAGCGACCAGCCCTATGGTAAAAACAGATATGGGTATTACCTGGATTTTCAACAGTGGCACGATACCGATCTGCGTGCGATGATCCGTCGCGGACGTAATCACCCAAGCGTCATCATGTGGAGTGTAGGAAATGAAATACCGGAATTATATTTTAAAGATGGCATTGATATTCTAAAAAGACTGGTGAAGATTTGCAAGGAAGAGGATAACACCCGACCTGTTACGGTATGTGCGGAGGGCATCCACATGCTTCCCATTTATGAAGGGATCATGGATCAGGTGGATGTGGCCGGGTACAATTATGTTTCCAATCGTGAAGGAAAGTCCTATTATGCCAACATACATCGGCAACGTCCCAGTCAGGTAGTTGTAGGATCGGAGACAAGCTTTGATCCGGAGCACTGGCAGGCTATCCAGAAGCAGAACTACGCGATAGGTCAGTTTCTGTGGGTTGGGTACGATTATATAGGAGAGGGTATAGATCGTTTTGGAGAGGACGCCTGCTTGGGAGATACCTTCGATATTTCGCGATTGGCTAGTTCCAATAAAAGCGCGGATCGGATATTGCGACACGGCTATGCTTACGGTATGGTGGACAGCATTGATACACCTAATGGTGAATATTTCTACAGAGCCAGTATTTGGTCTGATACCTCCGTCCTTCAGTTGGCCGTAAAAGCAGAAAACGAGGAAGATTACGGACATTACCGTTATTTGAAGGCTGACTTGCATTGGAATTTTCCAGACAAAGGAGCCAACAAAACTGTTTACTGCTTTACAAATTGTGAGCAGGTAGAGCTCGTCTTAAATGGGATATCACTAGGCTTGCGCAGAACGGAGCCAGACAATCCTTTTGCTATGGAGTGGAATCTGGAATATGCGCCAGGCATCTTGCAGGCAATCGGATATATAAAGGGCAAGCCTGTATGCACAAGCGAGCTTGTGACCTCCAGACGTGCTTCGCGGATTCAATTGAATTGTCAAGACAACGCTATTCAGGGAGCGAGGATGGAGGATACCGCAATTGAAATTGCTGTTGTAGATGAAAGTGGAGTTGTGGTACCCGATGCTTCAAACAGGGTGACTGTCAAGGTCAAGGGCAGTGGAAGTTTGCTGGGGGTGATATCCGCCGATCTGACTAGCAATACAAGCTACAGATCCGACAGTTGCCATGCATATAAGGGCCGATGTTTGGCTGTGATCCGTTCCAGCGATGAGCCTGGACCTATTCAGGTAGTTGTGGAGGGAGAAGGGGTGGCAACTGCCCGTTTGATGTTGACAAACTGCTGAAAAAGGGATTGTGGGGAATGATTTATAATGCTGACTGAGCGATATGCAAGTCAATTAAAGAATCTGCTTGTGCCTTTGGAAAACTTCCTTCCGTTCGACTCAAAATGGTCTGCGCAACGGGGAGTTTCTGATGAACTAGAGTCATTTATTCTGGAGCGTGCAGAAAAATATTTGCATTTTGACTGGCCGTCCTTGAGCGCAACATTGTTCATGGATTTTGTTAGAACGGGCAACAGAGCACGTTATGAAAAACCTTATTTCATCCGTCGTAATGCCCTCCATGCTTTGATTATGGGGGAGTGGATCGAAGGGAAAGGGAGATTTCTGGACGATATTATCAATGGTCTTTGGGCGATTTGCGAAGAGACGACATGGATATTGCCTGCCCATCTTTATATGGCGAGTAAGAAGCATGAACCAATTGCGGATGTCTCCGAGCCCATAATTGATTTATTCGCCAGCGAAACGGGAGCCGAGCTTGCATGGGCGCATTATTTGCTCGAGCCAGCGCTCGCAGGAGTAAGCCCTTTGCTGGTAGAGCGCATTCAGCATGAGCTAAAGCGGCGAATCATAGATCCTTATCTGAAACGTAATGATTATTGGTGGATGCTGGAAGTTAACCCTTTTGGAATCAATAATTGGGCTCCCTGGTGCACTTCTAACTGTCTAGGCGTTATTCTGCTGCTGGAGGCGGACGAATCCAAGCGCATGAAGGCTGTATCCAAAAGTATGCGTACGCTGGATTTGTTCATTGCGAGTTATCCTGCCGACGGCGGCTGCGATGAAGGCAGCTCGTATTGGTATCGTGCAGGAGGATCGCTGTTTGACTGCCTTGAACTTCTCTATACGGCCAGTGGTGGAAAAATTAGTATATACAATGAACGGCTGATTGGTGAGATTGGACGTTTTATGCTGAAGACATATATAGCTGATGATTATTTTGTGAACTATGCGGACGGCTCGGCACGTCATTTGGGTACACCGGTTTGTCTATACAGGTACGGTGAGCGGATTGTAGATGCGGGATTAGCCTCGCTGGGAAGACGTCTTCATCGAGAGGGGCGCAAGCAAGGCGAACTGTTACAGGCAAATTCCCTGTATCGCGAGCTGCAGGAACTCGCTTGTTACGAACGTCTGACAGCTGATGAGGAAGGAGAGATATTCCTTCAAGATACATGGATGCCGGATTTGCAGATTGCAACAGCAAGAGAAACATCGGGATCGGCCGAAGGTTTCTACTTGTCCGCCAAGGGAGGAAACAACGCAGAGAACCACAATCATAATGATGTGGGGCAGTTCATTGTTTATCTTGATGGCAAGCCGCTTTTAATAGACCCGGGAGTAGAGATATATACCGCGCAGACCTTCTCCGACCAGCGTTATGAGATATGGTGCATGCAATCTTCCTATCACAATCTGCCCGCGATCAACGGTTTTCAACAACAGGCCGGACGAGAATACGCAGCTCGTTCCTGTGACTATGAAGTAAAACAGGATCAGGCCAGCTTCACTGTGGAGTTGGCAGGTGCGTATCCGGTGGAGGCAGGAGTGGAACGTTGGAGGCGAAGTTTAATACTCGACCGTACGACAACGCCGAAAGTAACTCTAGAAGAAAACGTCATCCTGCGTGAAGAAACGGCTAACATCGCCATGCATTGGATGACTCCCTGTTTACCAAAGGTTGTAACTAATAATGAAGTTCGATTGTTCTTCGAAGAACGGGAGGTTGCTCGAGTTCAGATTAGCGGACCGTCCCTGGAATGTAAGATTGAACCGATTGAACTTGTCGATGAAAAGCTTAGGCATATTTGGGGTCAGCAATTATATCGCATTGTATGGATGCCCAAAGGCGAAGTTAAAGCGACAATGTGGCAGTTCTCAATCTTTCGCAGTTAAAAACAAAAAGAAGGCATCTATCCAAAAAAGGAGCAGATGTCTTCTTTCAACTTGAGGCTATGATTGATACTCCGATAATTATTCCTATAATCATAACCAGTCTTTTTAATGTTTTAGATAGTTTTTTTCCAAAAAAATCTGCCTCCTTTATTAAAAATACCTCTCGAATGTAAGGGAATGGACAACCGCAGCAATATGCGATAAAATTCTAATTAATAATGATTATCATTTTTGATAAATACGCACGAAATTTTCGAGTAGCAGGAAAGTTAATAAAAATTATCAGTCACATATATATAGGTAAAAGGAGTAAAGCGTGGTGGCAAATTTGTTTAAACCTGAAGAGATACATGTATTAACGAAGGATTATCGATTAGCGCTTGAACAATCGGCTGACCATTCCTTTTCCATACATGCGATTGATTTATTGGAACCGTACATTTTATTAGATTATTTGAATGAGGTATCGACGCTGTTGAACGCCTCTACCCGAGTAGTGGCTGCCTCACTCTTTTCTAAAAGATACAGTTATTTGATGATCGCTTCAAGCCTGTATGCGATGACCATGTTCGATAAAGCATTTGATTATTCCATTGAAAATTGCTATATCGATTATAGCAAAGATGAACAATTATGGCTCCCAAATCTGCGTTTGGCCCACTGGGATATATCCCAGCCTGTTGATGGAAAACGGGAAGAATGGCGGGATCAAGTGATCCGTCATATTTTTGCAGAAAATATCGCGGTAGTATGGCGTTCGATGTCTAAAACAGCTTCTATTTCGAAGTCTGTGTTATGGGAAAACACTTCCATTTACGTATACTGGCTGTACGAGAAAAGAATGAGCGAGGGTGCTACGGCCGAACAGAAAATGAGGATCGAAGATGACTTCCGATACTTGCTCAAAGCTGCACCTGCGCATCTGTTCGGTGAAACCCTAAACCCGCTAGCTAAGTTTGATCAACCTAAAGTGCTAACAGCGAAATCCGACGAGCCGATTCGTATACGGAAAACATGCTGTCTTTATTATCAGACCTGCGTTGAAGAGGATTATTGCTCTACTTGCCCTAAGTTAAAGCAAGAGGCAGTTTCAATTATTAGTTCATAACTGGACATGGGCTTTTGAAATCAAAGCTCATTTGATGAGCCGAGTGCTAAATGCACTCGGCTTTTTAGCGTTCCTAGAGAGGAAATGATAAGCGATATAGTTAATGCTCATATTCTGTTATTATAGAGAAAGGTCCATCATAACAGACAGTATTTTTAACTTTGAAAGGAAGATTGTTAATGAGTAAAAATGATGAAATTATCGTTGTTATAGAAAGAGAAAAGCTTTTTCAAGAAATTAATGAATTTCAAGGGTTTACAGCTGATAAAAAGAATGTTGAGTGTATGAATAGGAATTTGTCTAGGCATTTTGAAGAAATGAGAAGAGGAGACGCTGAAACAAATCCGCTCTATAAACAACCGATCCCTTATGCAATCGTGAAAGTCGGGGCCGATCTATTCACATATAAGAGGCTCAACAAAGGCGGAGAGGAAAGACTTCATAATATGATCTCCATTGGCCTTGGTGGACATATGAACACAATAGAGGGTAAAGGCTGGGACGAGCTTCTTCTAGAAAATCTTCAGAGAGAGCTAAATGAAGAATTAGAAATTAAGTCTAATGCTGAACCTAAACTAACCACACTTGGCTTTATAAATGATGATTCTAATGAAGTGGGGAAAGTACATATTGGTATTTTGATTCAGTTGGAATACCCTGAAGGAGCTGAAATTCATGTGAAAGAAGTCGATCAATTAGCTGGGAAGCTTTCTTCGGCTGAAGAGTTGAAATTGGATTATGATCATTTAGAAAATTGGTCTAAAATTGCTTTAGATGTGATCTTGACATAAATGGCTATCTAGTCGCATTTTTTTTGTTTTTAGAACTTAATAATTTAGACAACTATTAAAAATATATTTTTAATGTTCCGAAAGAATCGGAGGTTTGCAAAGGTCCAACAGGACTGAACTGCAGACCTCTTTTTGTTACCAAATATTAAAAATAAAGGTATAATGAGGTGGATATATATGGGAGTTTATTTGTCAAAGTTAACAGACTCATTACTTGCAATTCAATTTGAATATAGTGGAGAAATTGTCACAGCGATTAAATTGATTCAAGGCAGATGATGGCACCCTGCAGAAAAATTATGGACAATACCCTATACGTATATAGCCATTTCGCAATTAATAGAAACATTGCAAAATTTCGAGCTTCATGTTGACTCTGAGCTTAAAGCTGAGTGTCCTCTACTGCAGCATTTGAAGTCAAAAAGAGTACTGCAATGGAATAGC
>NZ_JAZHCT010000045.1:0-41797 GCF_036541265.1 Paenibacillus sp. IITD108
GGGTAAAATGTAATTGGGTCACTATACTTCCTCCACATGTTAATCGTCGTTGATAACATTGTACTATGAGGGACATGTAGTGACCTCTTTCTTTTTACACAATTATACGGACATAACTTAGTCCTCTGATAAGCGCTATTTCAATGAAAACAGCTCATCTTAACTTGTAACGAATTGTAGCCGCTCTATTTGTGAACAAACCACGTTTTAGGTACCATTTGCCCTCAATATGATCGTCTGGCTTAAAATCGTCTAGCCTCGTTAGATTAGTAAGCTCTCTCACGCTATAGCAAACATTAGACCAAAATAGCCGAACAAGGATGCCAGGAGTCCCATTAACACGGAAGGAATAAGGCGCTGATTGCGATACGTCCATATAACTCCTCCAGCCATTAGCAAGGCAGCAGCAAACATAAGCAAACTTTCCGTATCAAGTGTGAACTGCAGCTGCAAATCGGGGCTAAAGCTGCCCTGATAGAAGCTTTTGAACAGTGATGAAGGAGAGGTTGTCTGCAGCGTATCCTTTACATTATGCGGCGGTGCCTGCTCTCCCATAACAGCTGTTGCAAATAATACAAGAAGTGCTAGTAGAGATTCTGCACGCAGCCACCCTCTCGGCTGGAAGTTTTCGTGCTTCTTTATTACTGAGCGATAGATAAAGCCGTTGCTGAAGGCGAACAGCAGCAGTGGCAGTAAAAGCAAATGCTTGATAAGCATCATTTGCCCATAAGGAAGCATCCAAGAATTCAAATATTGCTCTGTGGTGAAGCACATCAGTAAAAAGCCTGCTGTCAAAGCTATGATTACACAAACGATAGCAACAGGCGAGAACCAGCGCAGAAAGGACTCCCAGTTATTTTGATCGCGGGAAAACCAGCTGATGACGAACAAAATGCCAATCCAGACGGAGACAGACATAAAGTGCAGGGAATGAACGACCAAGCCTTTGAATGTATAAAGGGATGAGGCGTGGCTGCCGAAACCAACCCATACAAATAGCAAGAAAGTGATAAAAAGGGCTATGTACGGCATATGTTTGTCATTTCTGAAAGCTTTCAGCTGCAAAATTAAAAATAACCCGCAGCAGCCTACAGCAGTCCAAAGCCATGCTTTACCTAAATTAAATTCCAAAATAATGACCTTTGCCATTTCGCCATACGACATTTCTATATCTTTTATTAATGAAACCGTCAGCTGGTGAATTGGCGCAAAGGATAGTATCGGTATCGCTGCGACGATAACAAGCAAAAGAGGATGCGGAACAACGACAGAAGGCCTTCTGTCCTCCGGCACAAGCCGGAGCAGTAAGGCCCCTGTCAATATAGCAAAGCAGATATATAGCAAACCTTCGCTTGCATAAAGCATTATTTTTTCCTCCGGGCTGCCAGTACAATCAGTCCAATGACGATAATTGCTGCAGCGATAACAATATAAATTGTGCTTTTGGACGATGAATCCTTGTCAGCGCTGCTGTCGTCTGGAGCAGCTGAGGGCTGTACGGAAGCAGTAGGCTCTGCTGAAGGCTCAGTTGTAGGCTCGACTGTCGGCTCGGGCGAAGCTTCTGTACCCGGCGTTGCTTCCGGTTCGTTTGAAGGCTCGCTTGCAGCTGTTTTAACTTCAAATGTGTATTGTCCGTCAACCGCATGCCCGTCAGCGCCGATAATCGTCCATTTTACGGTATATTCATCGTTGGCAAGCGTGTCTGGAACCGTTCCTGACAATACTGCGCCATCCACTTTAATATCGCTAATGTTCATTTGCTCATCGCTGGAATTGAATAGCTTGAAAGTGCTCAGCTTCTCTATTTTTGTATTGAATGTCATTTGAATCGACTGCGGAGAAGCTTCTACTACAGATTCCTTGTCGGGAATTGCGTTCTCCAGCTTGGAATGGGCAAGGGCGGTGCCAGGCAGCATTACTAATAAAGCCAGCACGAGCCATACTATTTTTTTCATTTTGTTTGACCTCCTAATGATGTTTCATTCATGCAGCTGCTTAAGCAGAACGGTTTTATTATAGCAAAGCGAGCCGGGCTTGAATGTAGCTATATGTGGTCATTTCGTAACGAACCTTTGAACGTTGTATGACAAATCCACCAACAAGGAAACTTCTAATGAGTCGACGAAACTTTGGCTAGGTACAATGTCTAGATAAAATAAAAGTACAGTATAAGGAAAAACTTCTACTGTACTTTATTTTTCGCATCGCAGACTCTTGCCGCGATTTCATATTTATAAGCAGTTATTAAACTTCGGCATGCAGCGCATCCCGGCTAATTGCGTTTACTTTATCGATTGTGCCGCCGCCAAGGCAAATTTCACCATTGTACAGCACTACAGCCTGTCCAGGCGTAATAGCTTTCTGCGGCTTGTCAAAGACAATATGCGCTGTGCCGTCTTCGCCAGGCATGACAGTTACCCCTTGATCAGGCTGGCGGTATCTGAATTTTGCAGTGCAGACGATGGGCTCCATTGACTGCAGCGGCTTGATCCAATTCATTCCGGAAGCCTCGAGGCTTTCCGAATAAAGGCTTTCATGCTGCTCGCCCTGCACAACATACAAAATGTTTTGCTCCAAATCCTTGCTGGCTACGAACCACGGCTCGCCATTGCCGCCCCCCGAGCCGCCGATGCCAAGGCCTTGCCGTTGACCTAGCGTGTAGTACATCAATCCGTCATGTCGGCCTTTTTTCTCGCCTGTGCGAATATCGATCATATCGCCTGGCTGAGCTGGCAGATAGCCGCTTAGGAAGGTTTTGAAATTGCGCTCGCCGATAAAGCAGACGCCCGTGCTGTCTTTTTTCTTAGCGGTATGAAGCCCGGCCTCCTCGGCAATGCGGCGGACTTCCGGCTTAGGCAAGTGGCCGATTGGGAACATGGCCTTAGCTAGCTGCTTTTGATTCAAAGCACATAAAAAGTACGTTTGATCCTTATTGGCATCTACACCGCGCAGCAGCGTTGCTTCTCCGTTCTCATCGCGCTCCACTCTGGCGTAGTGTCCTGTAGCCAAATAATCTGCGCCAAGCTCAGTAGCTTTTTTAAGGAAATCACCGAATTTAATTTCTCTGTTGCACATAACATCGGGGTTGGGAGTGCGTCCCTTGCGATATTCATCCAGGAAATAGGAGAACACTTTGTCATAGTATTGTATCTCAAAATTTACCGTATAATAGGGGATGCCGATTTGCTCGCACACGCGGCGAACATCTTCAGAGTCCGCTTCGGCTGTGCAATGGCCGAATTCGTCAGTATCATCCCAGTTTTTCATAAATATTCCAATCACATCGTAGCCTTGCTGTTTAAGCAGGAGGGCTGTGACTGAAGAATCAACGCCGCCGGACATGCCGACAACGACTCTTGTTGAAGCATTATCTTTATTCATCTCTTACACCACCTTGTCGATTAAAACATGTCCTATTGTATCATAATATGAAATAATTTTCATGAAGTAGTCAACCTTTTTGCACAACTTATGCTATGGATGTGTTAACATATATAAATAATGGGGATACAATGATTTAAAGAGAGGTGCTACCTTGAAAATATCAACGAAGGGCCGTTACGGCTTAACAATTATGATGGAACTGGCAGCGAAATATGGAGAAGGTCCGATTTCCTTGAAGAGCATTGCAGAAAAAAATCAATTGTCGGAGCATTATTTGGAGCAATTGGTCGCTCCGCTTAGAAATGCAGGCTTGGTAAAAAGTATTCGCGGTGCATACGGCGGCTATATTCTTGCGGCTGAACCGGCCGACATTACAGCGGGTCAAATTATCCGTATATTGGAGGGCCCGATTTCGCCGGTTGATTTCACTGAAGAGGATGATCCAGCCAAACGCCAGCTGTGGCTTCGTATTCGCGATAGTATCGCAGAGGTGCTTGACAGCACGACTTTAGAGAATATGATTACTTATCAAGATGAGGAAAAAGCTGATAATTATATGTTCTACATATAATACAGCCGCTTAGAGGATAAAGAAATGAGAAGGATTTATTTCGATCATGCTGCAACGACGCCAATGCATCCGGATGTTATAGATGCAATGGTTCGCGTCATGCAATCACAAGCAGGAAATAGCTCCAGTGTACACGCCTTCGGCCGCATGGCGAAGGCGTGTTTGAGTGATTCGCGCGATCAAGCTGCCAAGCTGCTTGGATGCAGCCCGTCAGAGCTGCTCTTTACTTCGGGCGGGACAGAAAGCGATAATACAGCGCTGATCGGCGCAGCCTTCGCACAGCGCAAGCTTGGCAAAAATCACCTGATTACGACTGAAGCTGAACATCATGCTGTTCTTCATACGATGAAATGGCTGGAGAAGGAGCATGGCTTTGCGGTGACCATATTGCCGGTCGATCAGGCCGCCCGCGTAGCTGCCGACACGGTGAAGCAAGCGCTGCGACCTGAGACAGGGCTCGTCAGCATTATGCACGGCAACAACGAAATCGGTTCGCTTCAGCCGATTAAACAGATTGGCGAAGTTGTACAGCAGGCAGGCGCGCTGTTTCATGTGGATGCCGTGCAGACGCTGAGCTCCGAGGAATATCATCTGCATGCGCTTCCTGTCGATTTAATGAGCTTTTCAGCTCATAAAATTAACGGGCCGCAAGGCGTAGGGGTTTTATATATCGCAAACGGGACTCCTTTCGAAGCGATTATTCATGGCGGGTCGCAGGAGCGCAAACGACGTGCGGGCACTGAAAATATCGCAGGTGCAGCCGGATTTGCCGCTGCGCTAAAAATTTGTGTGGAAAATAGAAAAAATAAGCAACTTTTCATGGACGAGCTGCGTAAAAGATGGATAGAGCTGCTGCGAGAGCATATTCAAATGATTCCGCTCGTCGTTCATGAAAGCAAAGGGCATCAGCTTCCGCAAATCGTTAATATTAGCTTTGTCGGAATTGATACAGAAACGATGCTGATGAATTTGGATATGGAAGGAATCGCTGCTGCAAGCGGTTCTGCCTGCACGTCAGGCTCCCTGGAAAGATCGCATGTGCTTCGCGCCATGCGTATTCCTGCAGAAGAAATGGATTCTGCTGTGAGATTTAGTTTTGGTTTGGGGAATACTTTGGAGGAGCTAGAATACGCAGCTCCAATCGTTGCCAAAATTGTGAGCCGCGTTCAAGAGATGAACTCGGGAGGACAATAATCCAAAGTGATAAAACTTCAACAACTTATCGGCTTGTCTGTTTTCGTCATGCATTCAGGCAAACGAATCGGCACAGTAAAGGATGCTTGGTTTGACGAGCATTGGCAGCTAAATGGCATTATCATAGACTTTGCGAGCTGGTTCGCTACTTCATTAAAGGTTGTGCCATGGTCTGAAGTGTTGTCTTGTGGTGAAGACGTCGTATTGATTAGCAGTGAAAAAGCGATTGTTCGCATGAAATCTAATCAAATTATGCGCGCGTTTTACACCGGCGTTACAAAATTAAAGGATTTGCCAGTCGTAACGGTGCAGGGCATGCAGCTTGGCCGAGTGTCCGATGTTTATTTTTATCCATTTCAGGGTACACAAATAGTAGGCTACGAGCTTACGGACGGTTTTGTTTCGGATTTGATGGAGGGACGCAGGTGGTTGAAGGCGCCGAGTGACAAGGAGCAAATTATGCTTGGCGAGGATGCTATTATCGTTCCTGCTGTCAGCGAAGCGGAATTGGAGCCAGTCGCAGCTTCCAATTTCACTAGGTAGGGAGAATGGTAGTATGAAATGTCCGAATTGCAATTCGAAAGATATCGGAAAAATCGGTTCTCATCAATTTTATTGCTGGGGCTGTTTTATTGAATTGACTGTTAATGGCGACAAAATGTCGGTATATCAGGTTGAAGAGGATGGGACGCTCAGCTCGCTGGACGATCTTTTCTTTGAAGATGAAATTGTGCAAGTACAACTATAAGCGGCTGGAAGCAGCTGCATAATGAAATAAGATGACAAACAGCTTCGAACGGGCAGTACAGGTGCAAAGAGCTTGAAGAACATTTCTTCAAGCTCTTTTTGAATGCTATGTTAAGCAATTATTATAGAAATTTATAAGAAGGTGAAATATGAAAAATAATATTGAAAAATTTATTAATTGGGCTAGAGAAGAAAAGTGGAATATAATCGAGCAATCTAAAACTGATTTAAATCTGGATAAAGAGATAGTGACTAGATATAAGGAATTTCCACCCGAGTACAAGCTATTTTTGAAAATGGTTAAACAATGCATAACGCCGAACGATAAAACTTGGTTTGTTTGTGAAAGCGAGTACAATAATGAGTCAGAGTTTAGATGGAATGAATTTGAATGGCTAAGTTTAGAAGCAGCAGAGAACGATGGAAATTGGAAATCGGATATTATAAAGTGGTGGGATAATTACTTGCCGATCGTAATGTCAGTAGATGGAGGATATTCCTTTTATGCAATGGATTTAACGTACGATGCAGGAGCAATTGTAAGAGGATATGAACCGGAGTTTGAAGAGGTAGAAAAAGTAGCTGACAATCTTGACGAATTTCTCCAGTTGATTATGTCTAACGCAATAATAATGTAGAACAATAAATCAATAATAGTGCCGAAAAGTGAATGGGGACAAATCCTGCTAATATACATCATTTTAATGAAAATTTGATTAGTATTTCAGCAGGAATGTCCCCATTAATAATTTTGATCGGATCATGTTCCGTCAATAAATTAGAATTGGAAGTAAATAAAGCTGCTTCCTTCGCTATGCACAAGATATGAAAGGATGACCGTAGCTAAAATCGCATACACAGCACCGCGTACAATTGCCGGGATCCTCCGCTGCCAGAAGCTTGCAACAGCACCGAAATACTTGACAGCTATCGCTTCAATAATATGAAGTGCATATAGACAAATGACTACGATGCAAAGATGTGACAGCTCCGGCGTCAGCTCTACGTGCTGAATTGTCAGCATGCGCTTAATTAACAGTAAAGCCTCGCTAAATGTGTTTGCTCTAAAAAACACCCATCCAATAACAGTCAGCTGAAAAAAAATGAAAACTGCGAATATGTGATAAATGCGGCTGCTCCAAATCGCTTCCAATTTGCATTTTTTAATAATAATTTTGTACATGCGATGTCCGGCAGACAGCACCCCGTGATAAACACCCCAAATAATAAATGTCCACGCTGCGCCGTGCCATAAGCCTGAAATTGCCATAGCGGCAATCAGATTGAAATAGATGCGCCAGTTAGCAACTCGCGAGCCGCCTAGCGGGATGAAAATGTAATCCCTGATCCACTGTGATAATGTAATATGCCATCTTCTCCAAAATTCATTGGCGTTAGCGCTCAAGTACGGCGTACGGAAGTTAAGGTCGAGCTGAAGCCCGAGCAGCAGTCCGATACCGACAGCCATCTCGCTGTAGGCAGAGAAATCAAAATAGATTTGAAAGGCGAATAAATAGGAAGCGAGCCAAGCCTCAACGCCGCTTAAGGAGCTGGCGCGGTCATAGTAGTCATTGACATACGGCGCAATGTATTCGACGATGACAAGCTTTTTGATTAGTCCTAAACAAATGTACGTGACGCCTAGCTTGAAGCGATTGCTTTCCGGTCTGATTTGTTTGATTGCTTCAAGCTGCGGCAAGAAATCATTGCCTCGCAAAATCGGTCCTGCAGCCGAGTGGGCAAACAAAGCGATAAATACCCAAAATTGCAGCAAGGAACGGCTTGGCTGCAGCTGCTTGCGGTAAACGTCGATCAAATAAGCAATAAGCTGAAAGGAATAAAAGGATATGCCGATCGGCAATAAAATGGATCGATCCGCTAAAATCGTTCCAGACAGGTCAAATTGAAAGCCAAGCAGTCTTTCCATATTTCCAATTAAAAAAATCGAATATTTAAAAAAGCTAAGATTGCCAAGTACTATCGTAAGTCCGCTTGCAAGCGCAAGCTTTCTCCATTTCGTTTGCAGGCCTTTCGAAATAAAATAGACGGATGAAACGACAATGAAAAATAATACAAAATATGAAAAGCCCGCATAAGCGTAAAATAAGGCGTTGGCGATTGCTAAAATATACATTCTTGCTTTTGGCAGGAGATAGAATAGCAGCGCTACAATAATTAGAAAAAACAAAAAAATAGGTGAATTAAAGAGCATTGCCCGTTCTCCTCTCCTGCCATAAGCCCCATACGATGTCTGCAAGCAGCTTGTTGCCGTCCTTGGTCAAATGAACATGATCCGTAAAATAATCAGATGGAATTTTATCCTGCAAATTAATAAAGTCAACGTTGTTGTCCTGCAAATATTTATTAATCGCCAGCAAATTTTGCTGATAGCCAGTAGTGCTGACTTCTTTTTTGGAAAGCTCGCTATTGCCGCCTGCTACAAATACAAGCATGTTTTTGCCTGCTTGATGCTTAATTATTTTGTTCATAAAATAAACGCCCCAGTTGCTTTCTTCCATAACAAACGGCTCCGGATTAAAAAAGCTTAAATATTCAGGCCTTTGCAATCGGTCATCCGTATATTTTTTTTCGTACCACGGCTTGGGATTGCCTAGCAGATCGCTGTCCTTTTTTTCCTGTTCCCAATAGCTCTCAATTATACCCTTGTATTTGTAGAGCGGAAAAATATTAAGCAGCTTATGCGTGTAAGTATCCTCGATATAGCTCCAGCCTGTTTTATAAACGTAATAATCTTTTATAAGCTGATCTTTGACATCAGCAAAAGACGGCGGATCAAGCTGCCGCAAGTGATCTCCGAGCCAAAAAACAGCTCTTGGCCCTTCGGAACGGTCGACAAAAGCAGAGTAAGTGAGTCCGATAATAAGATTGTCGGTTTTGATTCCCTTTTTCTCCAGCATCAACAGCAGCGTATAAATGTCGCCGGCCTGCATCGAAGGCATGGAAAGATTGAATACAACTTGCCTATGCTGCGGATTTTGCTGGCTTAAGTCATTCAAATATTTACCAAGTGAATGATCCGATCGTTCGTTGGTTCCCCAGGCCACGGAGTTGCCGGCCATAATAATGTAATCCTCCAGCTTGTCCTTTTGTATGGTATTGGCGATTTCCTCAACGACTACATCGAATGTAGTGCGATCATCAAGAAATATTGGATATTTGATACGGTAATGATAGACGGTGTCCAGATTGACATAGCCGCTAATTACACTCTGCATGCCAATAAAAAAGATAAGTGCGAAAAGTCCCGTTAAAGTGCCATTGTATTTTTTGAAAATCGTGCGAATCGACATAATGCCTCCCAATAAACTTCTAATATATATGGATACCTGCAGAACAGGGGACTATAGTTGTTAAGCAAAAAAATGGGTCAGCTTCGTATCACCTGTATGATTATATCAAAATCAGAATGAAAAGTGTTGGGGTTCAAGTATGGTATTTATAACTTGTACATATACTTAAATGCAATGCTTAATTGACACTGCTGACGCCTAAGACAATTGTGCCTTGCTGCTGGAGGTGGAAATGATGGAACGCTTTACGAATAATCGTTTGTTTCAATGGCTCATATACTTCATTTTATGCCTAATTGCCATTTACTTGCTGCTGCAGCTAAAGCCGATGCTGCTTAATATATATGTATTTCTGCGGGCTGTGCTAGGTCCTTTTATAATCGCTATGATAATCTCTTATGTGTTAAACCCGATCGTTACGATGCTGCATGAGCGCAATGTCCCCAGAACGATAGCTGTGCTGTTAATTTACGCTGTTTTTTGTGCGGCCCTGACCGTTATTCTCGTTAATGCCATACCGATGTTTATTAACCAGGTGCAGGAGCTGAACCGACATATGCCGGAGCTGTCGATGCGAGCGCAAAATTTAGTATCCGATATTAATAATACGTCGCTGCTGCCAGAAAGCTTTAGAGAGAGCTTAAATAAAATGCTTGTGCATTCGGAGAAAAAAATTAGCGAAACCTTAATGGACTTCGTCAATAATATAGGCGAGATGTTGAACGCCGTTTTTGTAGCCTTTATCATTCCGTTTCTCGCTTTCTACATATTGAAGGATTTCGATGTGTTTGAAAGGACTATTATTACCTATGTGCCGAAGTCGCATCGCAAAAATGCTGTCCGATTAATGAAGGATATCGATCATGCGCTCGGCAGCTATATTCGCGGTCAGTTTCTAGTTTGTGTAATTGTCGGCATGCTCGCTTATTTTGGCTATCTGATTATTGGCATGCCATATGCGTTGCTGCTGGCCAGTGTTGTAGCTATTACGAACATTATTCCTTACATGGGCCCGTTTTTCGGAGCTGCTCCTGCTATATTGATGGCTTCAACCGTCTCGTTCAAAATGGTCATTATGGTAGCTGTAGTGAATACCATTTGTCAAATATTAGAGGGCAATGTTATTTCTCCGCAGGTCGTGGGGCGGACGCTGCATATGCATCCTCTGTTTATTATATTCGCTTTGCTCGTCGGCGGCGAAATAGCAGGCATAGTAGGCATGATATTGGCAGTGCCGATCTTTGCCGCTTGCAAAGTTATTGTCCAGCATATGTTTGCTTATTACGTAAGGAGAAAGATCATTTGACAGCAGTAATCGCTTATGGCTATAATCTGAACAGGCATATATGAAAGCGTTGATGAAAATAAGTAAGCTACTGCCCATCAATCAGAGAGAAGGCTCCTTCGTTGTTTGTTTTGCGCGCGCAAGCAGAGCATTGTGCTAATGGCAAATAAACTGCGCTGGCTGAGAGAGCTTTAGGATGAAGAGTAGCCGAACGCTGTTTCGGAGCGTGAATAAACTTCACCGGCTGGACCCGTTATAGTCCGATAAGGCGATTGCGCTCGAGCTGCGCAATAACCAGGGTGGTACCGCGAATTCATTCGTCCCTGTCATTGACAGGGGCGTTTTTTAAAATTATAAGACTTTATAAGTTTTACTATAACTTGTGCTTATAATTCCCGAGAAACCGAGCGTTCCCAGAAAAGGGAGCAAGCGTTTCTTCTTAATTTTCAAGTTGTCAGGGAGGAAATTATTAAGATGAAAGCTAGTGAAATCCGTGCAAAATGGCTTGCTTTTTTTGAAAGTAAAAGTCATAAAATTGAACCGAGCGCTTCGCTTGTGCCTCACAATGATCCATCGCTGCTATGGATAAATGCAGGTATGGCACCGCTAAAGCCTTATTTTGACGGTCGTGTTATTCCTGAAAATCCGAGAATGACCAACTCTCAAAAATGTATCCGCACAAATGATATAGAGAATGTCGGCAAAACGCGCCGTCATCATACTTTTTTCGAAATGCTCGGCAACTTCTCAATCGGCGATTATTTTAAGAAGGAAGCGATTGAATGGGCGTGGGAATTTCTAACGGATCCGAAATGGATTGGCTTTGATCCGCAGCGCTTGTCCGTAACGGTATATGTTGAGGACGAGGAAGCTTACAACCACTGGCATAATGTAATTGGTTTGCCGGAGGAGCGTATTTATAAGTTAAAGGAAGATAATTTCTGGGATATCGGCGAGGGGCCATGCGGACCTTGTACAGAAATTTTTTATGACCGCGGCGACAAGTATGGAGATTTGGCTGATCCGGAGTGCTGGCCAGGCGGAGAAAATGAACGTTTCCTGGAAGTATGGAATTTGGTATTTTCTCAATTCAACCATAATAAGGACGGCAGCTATACGCCGCTTCCGAAAAAAAATATTGATACAGGCGCAGGCCTGGAGCGCTTCGCATCGATTTTGCAGGACGTTGATTCCAACTTTGATACCGACTTGTTCCTGCCTATTATTGAGCGTGTAGCTCATATGTCTAATGTCACTTATCGCAGCAGCGAGGAATCCGATATTGCGATGAAAGTAATTGCTGACCATATTCGCACAGTCGTATTCGCAGTAGGCGATGGCGTGATGCCATCCAACGAAGGCAGAGGCTATATTATCCGCCGCTTGCTGCGCCGTGCTGTAAGATACGGAAAAACATTAGGCTTGGATCGTCCGTTCCTGTATGAGCTGACAGCTGTTGTTGGCGATATTATGGGCGTATACTACCCGGAGGTAGTACAAAAGCGCGAGTTTATCGAGCGAGTTATCCGTACAGAGGAGGAGCGCTTCCACGAAACATTGTCCGATGGCCTTGTTCTATTATCTACGCTTGCGGAGGAAGCAAAGAAAAACGGCGCAGCTGTAATAGGCGGCGAAGATGCTTTCAGGCTGTATGATACGTACGGATTTCCGTTTGATTTAACGGAGGATTTTGCTGCTGAGCATGGTATGACTGTTGACCGTGAAGGATTTGATCTTGCGATGCAGGCACAGCGCGCCCGTGCCCGCGCAGCTCGTCAAGATACAGGAAGCATGAAGGTACAGGGCGGACCTTTATCGGATATTACGGATAAAAGTGAGTTTGTTGGCTATAATGACTTGGTAGCCAGCACTAAAGTTATTGCGATTGTTCTGGATGATGAGCTTGCTACTGAAGCGCATGAAGGCAATCAAATTGCTGTTATTCTGGACCGTACGCCTTTTTATGGCGAAAGCGGCGGACAGATTGGCGATAAAGGTACTATTACAGGCGAAGGCTTTGTATTAGAAGTGCAGGATGTCACGAAGGCTCCGCACGGTCAGCATGTGCATCACGCTGCGGTTGTAACGGGCACTGTACGTGCTGGCGATACAGCTGTAGCAGAGGTTTCCCGCGCCGTACGCGAGGATATCGTAAAGAATCATACAGCTACGCATTTGCTGCATAAGGCGCTCAAGCAAGTGCTCGGCGAACATGTGAATCAAGCCGGATCATTGGTGCAGGCTGAACGTTTGCGCTTTGACTTCTCTCATTTTGGAAGTATCACTGCAGAGGAACTGCAGCAAATTGAACGCCGTGTCAATGAGCAGATATGGCTCGGGACGAATGTTCAGATTGAAAGCAAATCGATCGATGATGCGAAGGCTATGGGCGCAATGGCGTTGTTTGGAGAAAAATATGGCGATATCGTGCGCGTCGTCCAAATTAGCGATTACAGTATTGAGCTTTGCGGCGGCTGCCATGTCGGTAATACTTCGCAGATCGGAATGTTCAAGCTGCTCGGCGAGAGCGGAATTGGCTCTGGCGTAAGAAGAATTGAAGCCGTTACTGGAAGACATGCATATAATTATTATGAAGAACAGCTAGCAGTGCTGAACCAAGCAGCAGCTCAGCTTAAATCAAGCGCAGCGGATGTGCCAAAACGCATCGATGCCATGCTTGCCGAAGTCAAAGAGCTTTCTCGCGACAATGAATCGCTGCAGGCGAAGCTAAGTCATATTGAAGCGGGCTCCCTAGAAGAAAAGGCAATACAGGCTGGCGCAGTTAAGGTGCTGTGCGCAGAAGTTAATGCCCCTACGATGGACGCGCTTAGAGGAATTGTCGATGAGCTGAAGGTCAAGCTAGAATCCAGCGTCATTGTGCTGGGCGCTGTGCAAGAGGATAAGGTTAATTTTGCTGCAGCCGTTTCGGCCGATCTCGTTAAACAAGGCTTCCATGCAGGCAAGATTATTAAAGAAGCTGCTGCGCATTGCGGCGGCGGTGGCGGCGGGCGTCCTGATATGGCACAGGCAGGCGGCAAGGATAAGTCTAAATTAAGTGAAGCATTGAAACTTGTAGAAGAACTAGTTGTTAAGCAAGCAAATGTGATATGATAGAGGTGCATATAATTCGCCGGTAAACGCTCCTGACCAAAAGACGGCGGAGCCGTTTATCCTTCTGTGATTTAAGTATGATATGCTTCGAAAAGCGAGGTGCTGTTAGTGAGTTCCATGGACCAAACCATGAAGTTTAACGTGAAGGCGGAGGGGGTGGAAGCTTCTTCGGAAGACATTCTGCTGTCTGTGTATGAGGCGCTTCTTGAGAAAGAATACAATCCAATCAACCAGATCGTAGGTTATTTGCTGTCCGGAGATCCCGCGTATATTCCGCGGCACAACAACGCCAGAAGTTTAATTCGCAAAAAAGAACGAGACGAATTAATCGAAGAGCTGGTTCGGTTTTATCTTAAATCCAAAAAGTCATAATGCCAGCATTAGACATGGTTGGGTTCAATTAACCGTGCTTCCCCGGGAGAGCAATATACAGCAGATACACAAGTGGTATTAAGGAATGCAAGGAGCCGCTCATTACATGAGAGTTATGGGAATAGATTACGGAGATCGCAATATTGGAATCGCAATTAGCGACGCCTTCCAGTGGACTGCTCAAGGACTTGAAGTCGTTGAGAAAAGAAGAGATAGCGGAGAAATTGACCGCATCGCACAGTTGGTACGAGAGCATGAAGTATCGGAGGTAGTGCTAGGACTGCCGAAGAATATGAATGGCTCAATCGGCCCGCGTGGAGAAATTTCCATCGCATTTGCTGAGCTGCTAAAGGAAAAGCTCGGCATACCCGTTCACCTTTGGGATGAACGGCTGACGACCGTAGCAGCAGAAAAACTATTGGTTGATGCTGACGTCAGTCGTAAAAAACGAAAAGCCGTCATTGATAAGATGGCAGCAACGATTATTTTGCAAAATTATCTCGATTCTAAAACGAAAAGGTGAGGGTAACGATGTCAAAGGACGACATGCAGCATGAAGAACCGGAAATCATTTATATTCCGGATGAAGAAGGCAACGAGGAAGAGTTTGAAGTCATTATGAAGTTTGAAGTGGACAACTCGGATGCAATGTATATGATGGTTGTTCCGCTAATCAGCGAGAATGAGGAAGAGGATGAAGTCTACGCTTTCCGTTATGAAGAGGATGGCGACGATCTGAAGCTGTATACGATTGAAGATGAAGAAGAATGGAATATGGTCGAAGAAACTTTCAACACGCTAATGGGTGATTGGGAGGATCAGGATTAATGTCAGATGCACAGTATGCTGCTCCGCATCTGCTTCATCGGTTGAGCGAGGCATTCGGCAAAGTTATCGAGCTTGTCGATGACAACGGCGAGGAATTTGCTTATTACATCAAGGCTGAATTTCAGCTTGGCGATGCAGTCTATGCAGCACTTCAAACAGAAGATATGCGCAAGGAAGACGAGATTGATCTGTTCCGCGTAATCGAAATCGGCGACGATCTGCAGCTTGAATCGATTGACGATGAAGATGAATGGGAGACAGCCTGCGAAGCTTATGATGATTTGCAGTTTGCAGATGAAGAAAGACCTTAAAGATTGTGATGAATTACGCTAAGGGGACTGCTCGCCTGTCCTCTTTGCACCAATAAATCATCGATAAACGCGCTTCTCCAAAGAACAGCGGAGCCGTTTATCCTTGAATAAGTGCGTATAAGTGAACCTTATAGGCCATCATAAATATACACGCGGAAAACAGCTTTTGCCCTTGTGCTCGGCGATAGCTGTTTTCGTTTGTTCATTTCCGTAAAAGAAGGTGTAAATGCTTGGAGAAGGATAGGAAAAAAAAGCGAGTTCGCAAAAGAAAACCAGGACCGAGAGTTTGGCTAATTAATTTATGGGTCGTTATCAGCCTGCTCAGCTTAATGGCGCTTACGGCAGGCGGCGCAGCATTTTATTTATGGAATAACTTGCGTCCAATGCCAGCCGGGCCTGCAACTGAAATTACAATTACAAAAGGGATGTCTGCAAAAGGCGTATCCAATGAGCTTGAGGAAAAAGGGATTATTAAAAATGCCACAATATTCAGCTATTATTTAAAATATAAAAAAGAAGGCTCACGCTTTCAGGCTGGCCAGTATGAGCTCACCCCCGGCATGGATACGACCCAAATTATAGCAAAGTTAAATTCTGGAGATACGATCAAAGCAGAGACTATACGCTTTACTATTCCGGAAGGTTATACGATTGAGCAAATCGCAGATAAGCTTTCAAATGAAAAATTGGTCGATAAAGACAAGTTTTTAAAGCTGCTTGAAGAGGACAAAACATGGGGCGAGGTAGAGTCAGTCTTGTCTTTACCAAAGAACGCCAAGCTTAAACATAAACTTGAAGGCTATTTGTTCCCGGAAACGTATGAGATGAAAATAGGCAGCACAGAAGAGGAAATCATTTTGCGCATGCTTGCCGAGATGGACCGCAAGCTGGGTACATTGCCTGATGGCTGGCAGGATACACTGGAGCAATCTGGCCTAACCTTCCATCAAATGCTCACTGTCGCTTCGCTTGTAGAGCGTGAGGTTGTTGTCGACTCGGAACGTCCGATCGTTGCGGGCGTCATTTTGAATCGCCTTGCCAAGCCGATGAGGCTGGAAATAGATGCGACGATTCAATATGCGCTGGATAAGCCTAAAGAACGCTTGCTGCATGCCGATCTGGAAATCGAAAGTCCATACAATACGTATCGCAACGACGGTTTGCCGCCAGGTCCGATCGCATCGCCAAGCCTTGCTTCTATATCGGCTGTGCTGAATCCGGAAAAAACGGATTATTTGTTCTATGTTACTAAGAAAGACGGTACCAATACGCATTATTTTGCTAAAACCTTTAGCGAACACCAAAAAAATATAGAAAAAAGCAACCAAGGCAAGTAATAATGGACAAGCTCGAGTGCAATCTTCAGATGATTGCAGCTCGAGTATTTTCTAAATATAGGAAAGTATAGGTTCTCACCTTATACTTGTTTAGATAGGAGGCTCAACATGACCTATAAACCAGAATTATTATGTACCGCAGCATCGCTTGATGAAATGAAAGTCCTAATAGAAGCTGGTGCGGATGCGTTTGTTGTAGGAGAAGCACGCTTCGGGATGAGACTGGCAGGCGAATTTTCAATCGGGCAAATGCAAGAGGCAGCTGAGCTGGCCAAGAAGCATCGTGTAAAAATATACGCCGCTTTGAATAATGTGATAGACAATGCAGCGCTTCCGCTGCTTGACGACTATATTCTAGCGCTGCAGCGTATGCAGATTGACGGCGTCGTATTCGGCGATCCAGCAGTGTTGATGGCTGTCCGCCGCATGGCTCCGGATCTTAAGCTGCACTGGAACGCAGAGATGACTTCTACGAATTATTCCACTGCTAATTATTGGGGAAAACGCGGCGCTTCAAGATTTGTACTGGCTAGAGAGCTGAATATGGAACAAATTGTAGAAATGAAGGATCATACGGATCTGGAAATTCAAGTACAAGTCCACGGCATGACTAATATTTATCATTCCAAGCGTCAGCTTGTGCAAAGCTATCTCGATCATCACAATAATTCAGACCGCCTGCCTAGCAAGGCAATGGAGCAGGGGCTGTATTTGACAGAATCCGAGCGTCCCGGGGAAACATACCCTATTTATGAGGATATAAACGGTACTCATATTATGAGCTCCGATGATATTTGCATGCTTGAAAATTTACATGAGCTGCTTGACGCAAAGATTGATAGTTTCAAAGTAGAAGGTATAATGAAATCTACAGCATATAATGAAGCGGTTGTGAAAGCATATCGTCAAGTAATCGATTTATATATTGCATCGCCGGAGGCGTACAAATTTCAAGAGGAATGGCTGGAGCCGATTAAAGCGCTGCAGGATGAGAAGCGTGAGCTAAGTTTTGGCTTTTTCTTCAAGGAACAGGTTTATTAAAAGCGTTTGATATAAGGCTAAGCAAAGGTGTGATCAATAATGGGTATTGCTACTACACAAACTACAAAATATTCAGGCAAGCGCAATCGCTTGGAGCGGCCAGAGCTGCTAGCGCCGGCAGGCAACCTGGAAAAGCTGAAATTTGCGGTTCACTATGGCGCTGATGCCGTCTATATCGGCGGTCAAAAATACGGTCTCCGCTCCAATGCAGACAATTTTAGTTTTGAGGAAATGAAGGAAGGCGTTGAATTCGCTGCGCGCTACGGTGCAAAAGTATTCGTTGCGACCAATATTTATGCGCATAATGAAGATATTGAAGGACTTGAGCAATATTTGCGCAGCTTGCAGGAAGCAGGAATTGCAGCAATTATCGCAGCTGATCCAACGATCATCGAAACCGCGCAGCGTGTTGCGCCTAAGCTTGAGGTGCATTTAAGCACACAGCAGTCGACAATGAACTGGCAAACTGTCCAGTTTTGGAAGGATGAAGGGCTGCCCCGCGTCGTGCTGGCTCGCGAAACCAGCTTTGAAGAGATCGAACAGATCAAGCAGCATGTTGATGTTGAGATTGAAGCTTTTATTCATGGAGCAATGTGCTCCTCCTATTCAGGCCGCTGCGTATTATCTAACCATTTTACAGACCGGGATTCGAACCGCGGCGGCTGCTGCCAGTCCTGCCGTTGGAAGTATGATTTGCATGATGAAGACGAAGCGTTATATGAAGAAGACAGCGAATTGTTTACGATGGGCTCCAAAGATTTATGCATGATTGAATATATTCCAGAGCTGATTGATGTCGGTATCGACAGCTTCAAAATTGAAGGGCGCATGAAGAGCATTCACTATGTAGCGACAGTTGTGAATGTATACCGGCAGGCGATTGACGCATACTTTGCAGATCCGCAAGGGTATGAAGTGAAGCAGGAATGGCTGGATGAAATTAATAAAGCTGCCAATCGGCCGCTAAATACAGGATTTTTCCTTGATACACCGGGCGCTGAGGATCATATTTATGATGCTGAAGAAAAAGCGGCCCCATATGATTTCGCCGGCATTGTATATGATTTTGATGAGCGGACAAGCTTTGCAACCTTGCAGCAGCGCAATCATTTCAAGCTTGGGCAAGAGGTGGAATTTGTAGGCCCGGGCGGCAGATTTTTTAAACAAACGATTACGGAAATGACGGACATGGACGGCAATCCGCTTGAGGTTGCCCGCCACCCACTGCAATACATTCGGGTTAGAACGCTTAAGCCGGTCGAGCCGATGGACATGATGCGTAAAAAGATGAAATAAGTCAAATGCTTCACAACACAAGAACCTCTGAGACTAAAGTCGGGGTTCTTTTTGTTTTAGGTATTACAAAAGTCGGAAGAGAATCCGATAAATATTATAGTTCATACATAATTTACTTAATTTTCGAAGGCGAGGTCTGTTAATGTGAGTGATGAACAAGTATTAAAGAAGGGGAAATTAAAGATGAATCGTTCATCAAGCGAAGGCGAGTCAGCTGGAAGCCTCATTTATTCAGTAGGAACGAGATTATTTATTATTATTTTTATAAGTATTGTCGTTTGCGTATTGATGGTTGGAATGCTGGCTTATTCCGAGGCCAAAGGCTTGGTAGAGCGCAAAGTGTCAGAATCGAGCATGCAGACGATCAAGCAAGTTGCCAGCAATATGGACGTTATTTTTAAAACATACGAAGATATAACACTTTCTATGTTTACAGATAAAGAGTTCCAAAAGCTGACGGAAAATATTATGAATCAAACGAATGACTACGAACGATTTACAACGGAAAATCAGCTGTCCAGCAAGCTGCAAAGCTTTATGATGACAGACTCGAGCATCCGCGGTATGATGCTAATTCCGCTGCATGAGAAGCTGCCAGTACTGATAGCCGGCAATTCGACTGTGCTGAAGGTTGATGAAATTAAAGCAGCTGAGTGGTACAATCAGATACTTGAATATAGTGGAAAAACGTTTTGGATTCCTACCCAGCTGGAAGGCTTGACGACTCAGCAAAAATCGCCTTCAATCGGGCTAGGGCGCGTGTTACGAAATACTGGATCCAACAATTCAACATTTGTAGTCATTATAGATTTATCCGTGGAGTCTGTAAGCAAGCGCTTCAGCGATGTGTACTTAGGTGAAAACAGTGAACTAATCGTAATGGATGAGCAAAACAATTACATAATTTCTAATAATGAAGAATTAATTAATCAACCAGCTCCAGTGACGCTGCCGACAGATGGCGATGAAGCGGAATATGGCTCTAAGAAGCTGCTCACGGCTTCAGATGAAGAGGTATTGACGGTTTATCAGAAGTTCAAAGCGATGGACTGGAAACTGACAGGAATCATTCCTGTTGAAGAGTTGGTTAAAGATGCGCAAATTATTAATCGAGTGACATGGATTACAATCGCTGTGGCGGCGTTAATCGCAATCACGGTTGGCATATTTGTTGTATTCACGATAGCACGGCCGCTCAATAAGCTTACCTCCCAGATGGCAAAGGGGGCCAAGGGAAATCTGACGGTCCGCTATGAAGAGAAAAAACGGAGGGACGAAATTGGTCAGCTGGGCGGCAGCTTTAATGAAATGATGACGCAAATAGCTGGACTTGCCAAGCAAACTACGCAATCTGCCGTTGAAGTGCTGGCAACTGCAGAGCAGCTGTCGGATGTATCCAAAAAAACAGCCTTGGCTGCACAGGAAATTGCAGTAGCGACAGAAGAAATTGCCAAAGGGGCAACGAGCCTCGCTCATGAAGCAGAACGCGGCAGTGACTTGACCGTTAATATTACAGACCAGATGAAAGCTGTAATATATGCAAATGAGCAAATGGTGCAATCAGCTGCAGAAGTGGAGCAGGCAAGTGAAAAAGGAACCTCCTATATGAGCACGCTCATTGAGAAGACAGGCCAGACCGAAGAAATGACTCGCTCTATGGTGGAAAAGGTTGAAACCTTGAAGGATAGCACAGGCTCTATCGTTGAAATACTTGAGCTGCTCAACAATATTACGAAGCAAACGAATATTTTGTCGCTGAATGCAACGATCGAGGCGGCGCGCGCCGGTAGTGCGGGCAAAGGCTTTATGGTAGTTGCAGATGAAATACGCAAGCTGGCGGATCAATCCCGTCATTCCATCGATGTTGTAGGGCAAATGATCGCCAAAATCGAGACAGAAATGGATGAAACCGTAGAAGTGCTAGTAACCGCCCATCCATTGTTCCAGGAGCAAATTGCCTCTGTAAAGGAAGCGAATCAAATATTCCTTGCCGTACGAGGTCAGATGAGTGAATTTGCACAAAGTTTAGATGTTGTTTCATCGTCGGTTATAGATCTTAACCAGTCGCAGGCTATAGTAGCGGAGGCTATGACGAACGTAAGCGCAGTGGCTGAGGAATCATCAGCTACCTCGGAGGAAGTCGCGTCGCTAAGCAGCGAGCAAATGAATATAAGCACAGGTCTCGTTCAGCTTTCGGAACAGCTTGATTCTGTTTCGCAAGGGCTTAAAGAAACTCTCTCCAAATTTAAAATACAATAACGGCGCTGAATATTATTTTTTACAAGATAACAATAAGAAAGCGGGGCTGTTTGAATGCCAGGCAATTCAAAACCTATAAAGCAAGCTGTGAAGGAAAAGAAGGAAACGATTAAAGAAAAGAAGCAAGAAATGAAGCAAAAGCATGAGGACAAAAAAAATATTTGGAAGCAGATTCAGCAGAGCAATCTGCTCAGCTTTAGAAAGTCAATTGGAACGAAACTGTTCGCATTATTTTTTGTTAGTATTGTCGCCTGTGTACTTACGGTAGGATTGATGGCATATTCAAAAGCTAAAAATGCTATAGAAACAAATGTTTCCGATGCAAGCCTGCAGACGGTTACCCAAGTAGCAAACAATATGGATGTTGTATTCCAGACCTTCAATGATCTTTCATTGCAGCTGATTTTGGATAAGGAAATTAATTCGCTATTGGATACGATTGGCTCAACGACAGATGATTTTGAAAGATTGCAATCGAATCGGACATTGTCAGAGAAGCTGAACGCCTATATTATGAGTAATCGTTCTATTCTGGGCGCAGCGCTGATTCCTGAAAAAAGCGGAACGGTTATTATTGCCGGCAACGGTTCTACAACATTGGCGGATCAAGCCAAAGAAAAAGCATGGTTTAAGCACACTGTTGAGGAAGCGGGCCGTGTTAACTGGATCGCATCGGATTCAGACGGCATTATCGCATCGAATGGCGAGCCCGCCATAGCACTAACCAGACTTGTGAAGGGGATTAATGGAACTGGGAATAAACAATATGTGCTTGTAATAGAAATTCCGGTAAAATTCATCATTGAGCATTATGAGGAAGTAAATCTAGGCGAACATAGCAAGCTAGCTATTGTCAATAGCGATGGTGTTTATATTACTAACTATGATTACAATATGATAGGCTTGCCGACGGATGTTACATTGCCGCTAATCGCTGAAGAAGATGTAAGGGACAGCGTTAAGCTGAATGATTCGGCTGGCGCGGAGCTGCTAACTATTTACAAATCGTTTGAAACGATCCCAAAATGGAAGCTGGTTGGAACTATCCCTGTTGAGAATCTGATTAAGGATGCGAATCAGATTCGCGATCTTACTTTGATTACAGTTTTAGTTGCTGCTGTATTAGCTATTCTGATCGGAGCTCTAGTTATTCGTATCATTGCAGTTCCTCTTATTCAATTATGCCAGTTGATGCAAAAAGGCTCCGATGGCGATTTGACTGTAAGAGCGTCGCAAAAGAAACGCGCGGATGAGATTGGCCAGCTGAGCAGCAGCTTCAATGTGATGATGAGTCAAATCGGTGCGCTTGCGGTTCAGACGACGCGCTCTGCGGAAGAGGTGCTGACTACTGCAGGGCAGCTTTCAGACTCTTCCAGAAAAACGGCAATCGCAGCTCAAGAAATTGCTGTTGCGACTGAAGAAATTGCTAATGGCGCTACCAGCCTTGCTGTAGAGGCTGAAAAAGGAAGCGATATGACTAGCAATATTAATGAGCAAATGCAGAATGTTATGAATGCGAATCAGGAAATGGTGCAGTCAGCTGTTGAAGTGGAGCAAGCGAGCGAGCAAGGCACCAGCTACATGAATACGTTAATTGAAAAGACTGGCATGACAGAAGAGATGACGCGTTCCATGGTTGAAAAGGTCGATTCGCTAAAAGAAAGTACAGGCTCTATCGTTCAAATACTGGATGTGCTTACTAGCATTATGCAGCAGACCAATATTCTATCGCTTAATGCGGCAATAGAGGCAGCGAGAGCAGGTACGGCTGGTCGTGGATTTATGGTTGTAGCGGATGAAATTCGCAAGTTGGCTGAACAATCACGGCAATCGATTGAAGTTGTTGGCCAAATTACAGAATCTATTCAAACGGAAATTGGCGAGACGGTAGAAGTGTTATCGAATGCTTATCCAATATTCCAGGAGCAGATCAGCTCAGTGAAGGAAGCCAATCAAATCTTCTTAACAGTACGAGGCCAGATGGGGCAGTTTGTTCAAAAGCTAGAAAATGTAACAAGCTCGATAGGCGAGCTGGATAACTCGCAAACGATACTTGCGGATGCGATGACAAGCGTAAGCGCGGTTGCTGAGCAATCCTCTGCAACGTCGGAGGAAGTAGCATCGCTTAGCAATGAGCAGCTTGGCATCAGTGACAATTTGGTAGCTTTGTCAGAAAAGCTTGATGCTGTATCGCGCGGGCTGAAAGAAACGCTAACTAAGTTTAAGATCGAATAGATTGCAAGAGTGATTATGCTCGGTAGAGAGCCATAATCACTCTTTTTCTTTATTACCGATCTAAACGATTGCGCCATGCCGTATGAAGGTCTGCACGGTAAGGGAATAATAATGCTATGACAACAACCGACAGGAAGGTAAAGACATTGTTATGAGCAAAAGACTGTGGAAAATCGGAATGGCTATAACTGTTTTGCTGGCTTTGTTTACAATTCGATTGGCCTGGCTGCAGCTAATCCCGTCGAGCTGGACGACGCTTGCGACGACCGCAGGCACGCCTGAGAAGCTGGCGAAGTGGAAGCGGACCTCCATTCATCAAAGGCAGCAAAGCATCGTTGTGAATAGTGGAAGAGGCAATTTTTATGACCGCTACGGAAATCCGATAACAGGGGAAAGCTATATGTCCCTGGCGCTGTTTCCTGCTGTTTTTCGACATTGGGAAGAGCAGCAGGAAACAAAATTGAACGAGCTGGCTACACTTCTGTCCATCAGCCGCTCAGATTTGCTGGAGTATTTAAAGAAGCAGCAGGATCCGGCTTATTGGCAGGACAGAAATGGAAGGCCAATAAAATTATCTGACAGAGAAGCAGAACGGATCGAACAGCTGCATATAGATGGAATAAGAGTATTGCCCTATCAAAATAGATATATTGCAGCTTTTGAAAATAAACATATTATCGGATTTACAAGCCAGCATCCAGAATGGCTGCTGCGCAATGAACAAAAAGCGGTCATGTCCGGCAAGCGCAGCTTGACCGACCAGGTAGGCGGCAGCGGCCTGGAGCGCTCCCTTGAGCCGCTTATTCATAGTGTTGGAGCGACGTATGCCTCCTATTATTTTGATGGGCGCAACTATCCGCTCCATGGGCTCGATTTGCGCATTAAACAGCCGCGCAATAGCTATTATCCGCTTGAAGTAATAACCACGATAGATTTGGGACTGCAAAACAAATTGGAAGAGTATGCGGATCAGATCGGGCTAGTTGAAGGCGCGATAGTTGTGCTTGATGCAAACAATGCGGATATTGCAGCGATGGTATCCAGACCGAAGCTGCCGCAACGATTTACAGCATCGGATGGCTCTCAGTGGACGAACTATGCGTTAAAGGCAGTTGCACCAGGATCGATCTACAAGCTTGTAACGGCTGCTGCAGCGCTTGAAGCGGGCATGGCGGATAAAGATGAGCTCTTTTATTGCAACGGTTCCTACGGCAAATATAAGCTTAGCTGCTGGAAGCGGGACGGACATGGCGCAATTACGTGGGAGGAAGGTCTCGCCCAATCCTGCAATATTGTATTTGCGACGCTTGCTGAGCGAGCGGGAAGCGAGCGGCTTGAACGTACGGCGAGTGCGCTGGGCATGCTTGGACAGGCTGGCTGGCAGAGCAAGCAGACGAAAGCGCTGCTGCCTGCAAAGCTGCGGCTGCTGCAGGAAGAGGAGCCGGGAAGAATATTTTTGCCAGAGGCGGCGCCTGTTGATGGCGGTGTGACTGCCCAAAGCGGAATCGGTCAGCGCGATGTGGCGATATCCCCGCTTCAAGCTGCCAATCTTGTCGTTACCTTGCTTCATAGCGGTACTGTGCTCGAGCCGCGGAGTGTAAAAGAGATACGCTATGCCAATCATCAGACGATGGTCAGGCTGCCTGTGCAGACTGCCTCCAGCACCTCCCGCATACGCCAAAGCACGTCAGCGGCTATTCTTAAAGGGATGGAGGCGGTAGTGGAGAGAGGGACGGGAAAAGCAATTCGCCCCGGTATATGGAGGCTGGCCGGCAAAACCGGTACCGCACAGGTAGAGAAGAAAGGTCAGGAGCGGGTACATCAATGGTTTATCGGTTATGGCCCGGTACAAAAGCCAAAATACGCTGCAGCTGTGCTATCCGCTAACCGCTCGACTGTCAGCTCCAATCAAGCAGCTGTTATATTTCGAGGCGTTATGGATATTGCTGCACAGCTGCAGCGTTGACAGATACCAACGGTATTACTTTCTAAACTTGGTCTTTTGGCAAGCCGGCTTGAACATCGTCCGCGGCCGGCTTGTTTTCATCATCGTCAAATTCATCAATAGGCGTTCGAATCCATTGATGCAGATAGCCTTGATCGTATAGTGATTTCAACAAAATAACTAGAACAGGCGATAGAATAACGCCGGCAACGCCGAACAAGGATAGCGAAATAATCATAAAGGCTAACATCGTAAAGGCGGATACACCTAAAGAATCGCCGGTAATTTTGGGTTCCAGCACTTGGCGGGTCAGGATAACGACCAGCAGCAGCACAGTAAGCCAAATGGCTAAAGAGGTTTGACCGACGATAAACAAATAGGTAATCCACGGAATAAACAGCGTGCTGACGCCAAGCAACGGCAAAATATCGAATATAGCCGCTACAAACGCCACTGTAAAGGCGTTTTTGACATTCAATATAATTAGTGCGATCAGAATGACCACAAATGTGACTGTAATCATTTTAAGCTGGGCTTTTATGTAGGAAGCGATGCCTTTGAATACATTTTCTTTAAGGAATGAAAATGCTGCTTTAAACGTTTTTGGCGTCTTTTCTTTAGCGATCCGGTTCCAGTCTTTAATTTCAATGCTAAGGAAATAGGCTAAAATGATACCCACAATAAGATTGAACAAAAAGGCAGTGAAGGATGAAAAATAGCCTAACAGCGCGAGTAATCCTGTTTTTAGCCATTTGATTATATTTTCGGACATGCCTTGCAGAAGCTCACTCGATTTTTTTACAACATCCACATCTTCAGGCAGCTTGCCGATTTGAATTTGCAGCTCTTCAGCAATAATAGCAATATTAGTTGCTAATATATCCTGATATTCAGGAAATTTATTGACCAGCTCCGTGCCTTGCTTTGTTATCATATAAGCGATGCCGGAGAAGGCTGCCAGAATGAGAAGGGTAAAGATGACGATAGAAATGCCTGTCGCAATAGATTTTTTTATTCCCCATTTATTAAGTAATTTTGCCAAAGGTTCAATAACGAGAAAAATAACGAAAGCGAAAAATATTGGGGTGGCTATGTGGTATACATAACTGAAAGCAAACATAATTAAATAGACGGTTAGTGCAATTAAAGCGATATCAAAAGCGGTTCTCCAATATTTTTTATAAAAAGGAAGCATTCATTACTCTCTCCTTTAGAATCATATAATAGCTAGTACGGACAAAAGTGCAATTAGATTCATTAAGTTTGTACTATAAAAAATTAAGTTTAGTACCTATTTATTGACTGAATATGCTACAATTAAAGTTATCGCTGTTAAATTATTTGGATGAACTGATTCGTGTTTTGTTGCTAATCCATTGAACAAGAGGGATTTATAAACAGTACGATGGATCCTGCATTCGTACATGTTCAGATGAAGCTTGGCAGTTTTTGGATTGCTTTGCTTGTTATCATGTACAATATCATAAACGGTGGGGAAAATAAACTATGGAAAATTTGCTGTTGTGGGGATTCTATGTGATGACCTTCTACGCTTTTCTTCCGGGGCTTGTCAGTCGTACATTCGGATTTCGCGTTTTTAAAAAAGGAGATGCCCATAAAGAAATTGCGCTGACCTTTGATGACGGGCCTGACCCGGTTTATACAAAAAAGTTGTTGGACTTATTAGCGCGCTATGATGCGAAGGCAACTTTTTTTGTAGTAGGTGCTCACGCTGAAAAAGAACCAGAGCTGCTTAAGCGTATGGTTGAAGAGGGCCATGTGATCGGTGTCCACAATTATGTGCACAAATCCAACTGGCTTATGCGTCCCAAAACGGTGAAGCGCCAAATTGATCGTACAAACGATGTCATTGAGGCTGCCACTGGCAAAAGATCAATTTACTACCGTCCGCCTTGGGGCATTGTAAACTTGTTCGATTATTCCAATCTGGGACATATGCAAATTATTTTGTGGTCGGCGTTATTCGGCGATTGGCGTATACGCGTGGGAGCAAAAGGCATGGAGAAGCGGCTTATGAAAAAGCTCCGTCCCGGTGAAGTGCTGCTGCTCCATGATTGCGGACGGACGCTTGGCGCAGATATCGATGCTCCGGCTAATATGCTTGCTGCGCTTGAAGTTTATTTGGAGGCAGCCAAGCAAAAAGGCTATTCCTTTGTCGGCATTGATCAAATGATCAAATTGACTGACGCTAATCGTTTGCTTAGGCTTTCTCCGATCAAGCGTCTGCTAATTTCATTGTGGCTCGGTTGGGAAAAGCTGTTCCACGCGATGTTCCGCTTAAAGCAAGTCGGCGATCGCGAGACCCCGACTTTTTACTACCGCATTACTCCTTATACCGGTCAAAAGGTCGAGCTGGCCGAAGGTGGTCAGGTAGAGAAAGGCGATCAGATCGCTGAGCTTCATTTTGACAATAAGATGCTGTCCAGTATTGCCGTTACCTCCAAAACACCACTTGCGGCAGGACTGCGAATGCTTCGAGAAATCGAATATGCCTTGCCGCAGCTGGCTGATCAACTGGCTGCCGATCCGGAAGCCAAAAATATTAAAGCGGTATATGGCGTTACGATGATACACCGAGGGGCAGACCGGCTAGGATTTCAGGTTATACCGATGCCTGATGGGATGTTTGCACGAGCGTCCAGCATTTATTTGAATTTATTAATGAAGGTGCTAACCAATCCCAAGCTGCAAAATAAACGGAAATCATCGAATTTGACCAATAAGAAGCTTACGCCGCGTATATTGCTAATGCCGACGCAAGTCGTTAAAAAATATGCGACATCCAGTCTGAATCGAGTGCAAGAGGAAGCAGAGCGGATAGGCGGTGCTGTTGAGCGGAGCTTTCAGCAGGCAGCTGACGAAACAGCTGCTTTAGGTACGAAAACCGTTATGTAATGTTCTTATACTTATTAAGCCATAAAAAACCAGCAACGCATTTGACTGAAGCAGTCAGCGTATTGCTGGTTTTTTGCTGTAATAAAAACGGTTGTTATACGCTCAGCGCATGTTAAAAGAAAACCTGTACGCCCTAATTAAAGGACGTACAGGTTTAGAAAAAGTAAATACTACATTTTCATTACGCCGCCTGTGCTGGCAGATGTAACAAGATGAGCATAACGGGCCAAGTAGCCGCGTTTGATTTTGAGTTCGAAGCCAGGCCATGCAGCGCGGCGTTTCTCAAATTCTTCATCGCTTATCAGCAAATCCATCGTACGGTTGTTCATATCAATTTCGACGATATCGCCATCTTGAACGAAAGCGATCGGGCCGCCTTCAGCAGCTTCAGGCGAAACGTGACCGATACTAATGCCGCGGGATGCGCCGGAGAAGCGGCCATCTGTAATAAGTGCTACTTTGGCGCCAAGTCCCATACCAACAATTTGTGAGGTTGGAGCGAGCATCTCAGGCATGCCTGGGCCGCCGCGCGGTCCTTCATAGCGAATAATAACAACATGTCCTTCTTTAATTTTGCCATTAGCGATGCCTGCCAGGCAGTCATCTTGTGAATCGAAGCAAATCGCAGGACCTTTATGGTAGCCGCCTACCGATTTGTCAACGGCGCCAGTTTTAATAATTGCTCCGTTTGGTGCAAGGTTGCCGAACAGAACAGCTAGTCCGCCGCGCTCTGTATGCGGGTTATTAATTGTATGAATAACGTCCGTATCTTGGATCTCACAGCCAGCTGCATTCTCGCGCAGCGTTTTGCCGGTTACAGTAATACAGTCGCCATGCAGCGCGCCTTCTTTTTTGAACAATTCATTCAAAATCGCGCTAACGCCGCCTGCATTATGAACGTCTTCGATATGGTAGTCGGATGCAGGAGCGATTTTAGCCAGATGCGGTACGCGTTCAGCAACTTCATTAATACGCTCGATCGGATAATCAATACCAGCTTCATGAGCAATAGCGAGCGTATGAAGAACGGTATTTGTTGAACCGCCCATAGCCATATCCAATGCAAAAGCGTTGTCGATTGCTTCTTTAGTAACGATATCGCGAGGCTTGATATCAAGCTTAATAATTTCCATCAGCTGGCGAGCAGCCTGCTTAACGAATTCTTTACGCTCTGGCGATACAGCAAGAATTGTACCGTTGCCCGGAAGCGCAAGTCCTAGTCCTTCTGCCAAACAGTTCATGGAGTTGGCTGTAAACATGCCTGAGCAGGAGCCGCAAGTAGGGCAGCCATATTGCTCCAGCTCCATTAGCTGACTATCATCGATTTTGCCGGCCTGGTGAGCGCCGACGCCTTCGAATACACTGGATAGAGAAATGGAACGGCCATCGGAAGTTTTTCCGGCTTTCATCGGGCCGCCGCTGACAAGCATAGTTGGAATGTTAACGCGCAAAGCGCCAAGAATCATACCTGGCGTAATTTTGTCACAGTTAGGGATACATACCATGCCATCAAACCAGTGAGCATTAACTACTGTCTCGACAGAGTCGGCGATAATTTCGCGGCTTGCAAGGGAATAGCGCATGCCGATATGTCCCATCGCAATGCCATCGTCAACGCCAATTGTGTTGAATTCAAACGGCACGCCGCCTGCTTCGCGAATCGCTTCTTTTACAAGCTTTCCGAATTCCTGAAGATGAACGTGGCCAGGAATAATGTCAATATAGGAGTTACAAACCGCGATAAACGGCTTGTCAAAATCTTCTTCCTTGACGCCGGCAGCACGCAGCAAGCTGCGGTGAGGCGCGCGGTCGAAGCCTTTTTTAATCATGTCAGAGCGCATTCTTTTTGATGCCATCGGTAGAACCTCCTCATTATAAAGAACAACGAAATAAATTTCGCGATTCCGTGTCTATAAAAAATTATCAATACAGTCCAGTTTATCATATTGGCCAAGTATTGGCTACACTTTGAGCTTGGGGGAGGAGGCGTGGCGAAGGCAGCTATTTATGCACAAAAGCGTTTAATTTGCTCGAGAACAAAAATTGCTTATCATATGGCTCGGGGCATATCCTATTTTAGAATGGAGAAATGGCCAAGCGCTGGTGGAAGCTAAATACAATTTGTGCTTCTAGATTCGTCTTTGTTATCAAATAAACGATTCTACATGTACAACATCAGACTGTGTAAAACCTTTTGCATCGTGAAATGTATATGAAATATCATATACAATTAACCGTTTTGAGGTGGCACCGACCGATTCTGTATGAATTTTCATATACAATTGTGTTATTTGGGGCATTTCAGCGAAATGTATATGAAATATCATATACAATTAGCCGTTTTGAGGTGACATTGACCGATTCTGTATGATTTTTCATATACAATTGTGTTATTTGGGGCATTTCAGCGAAATGTATATGAAATATCATATACAATTAACCGTTTTGAGGTGGCACCGACCGATTCTGTATGAATTTTCATATACAATTAGCCATTTTGAGGTGGCACCGTCGCGCATAGTGTTGATGAGTTTCGTACAATAGAAAAATTTCTGTTTTCGTTGAAAATAGCGCCTTTTCAGATTCGTTAGAAATATACTTTTCCAAAAGCTGATTTCATGTACCTAGTAGTGCCGTTTTCGATGTTTTTCAAAGTACACATGCAGGATTCATCCTAGCTAGCACTGGATTTTGGTCAATGACATCATAAAACAGCTGCCGAAATTAAGCTGCGAAAGTTGATATTATAAAATGTATTGTTTTAAAAAAATATTAACAAATGCTTAAATATTATAAATGTTGCTGTATTTTCATGACGTAGGGGAGGCAGTTCATGTATAGTAAGCAGAGAAGCATCAATGATAGTAAATAGTTGCTGAACATATTATAAGCGGAGGCGAGTTACGCTTGGATAGACGTATTCTAATTGTAGATGATGAAAAAGAAATCGCGGATTTAATTGAAATATATTTGCGCAATGAAGGCTTTTTAACAGAGAAGGCATATGACGGAGAGCAGGCTCTTGAATTGTTTGCAGAGCAGGACTTTCAACTGGTCATTCTTGATATTATGATGCCTAAGCTTGATGGGCTGGAGGTTTGCAGAACGTTGCGCCGTGACCAGCATGTACCCATCTTGATGCTTAGCGCCAAGACGCAGGATATGGATAAAATATTAGGATTAATGACAGGGGCCGATGATTATATGACTAAGCCCTTCAATCCGCTAGAGCTTCTGGCACGCGTTCGTTCCTTGCTCCGGCGCTCTTACCAGTACAGTGCTGTAAAGGAGTCAGGATCGCCAGAACGCAACGAGCAGGAGTTGCGGCTAGGGCAGCTGCGTATCGATAAGTTGAGCCATTCGGCGGAAGTGAACGGGGTTCCTCTGCATTTGACTTCTACCGAATTTGGCATTTTGCATCTGCTTGCCAGCCAGCCGGGCCGAGTGTTCAGTGCAGAGGATATTTTTCAGCAGGTTTGGAAAGAGAAATATTTTGATTCCAATAATACGGTAATGGTCCATATAAGCAAGCTTAGAGATAAGCTGGAGAAGGAGCTTGGAGAAAAGCTGATCGTTACAGTATGGGGAGTGGGATATAAAATTGAAGGATAATTTAATGTTCCGTTTAATTTTTCGCAGCTTGGTTAACGTAGTGATAAGCGGAGTATTGGCTTTTGCCACATTAATGTTTCTAATTTTTACGGGTGAAGTAGCAGGCCGCAATTTTCGGACGATTCGCAGTATCGGGTCCTCGCTTTTAAACATGTTCGGCGATACTGTGTTTTTTGGCTTGACTGGCATTTGCCTGTTTATTTTTTATTTCGTCGTTTTGCAGTGGTTTTTATTCAACTATTTGAATGTCGTGAATGAGACCGTCAAAAAAATTGCGAACGGACAGCTGCAGCTTAATCATCAGATTCCAATGCGGCATAACAATCCTTTCAGCAATTTGGCGCAAAATGTAAATCAGCTGTCGTCTCGTTTGGAAAATGCGCTCGAGGAGGAAAGACGGGCTGAGCAAACTAAAAATGAGCTTATTACGAACGTTTCACATGATCTGCGAACGCCACTCACATCCGTTATCGGCTATTTGGGACTTATCGAGCAAGATCGCTACCGCGATGAAATAGAGCTTCGCTATTATGTGCAAATCGCGTACGAAAAATCGCAGCGCCTGCATGTGCTCATCGATGATCTGTTTGAATACACGAGAATGAGACATGATTCCGTAACCTTGCATAAAGAACAGGTCAATATCGTTGAGCTTTTAGGCCAATTGCTGGCACAATATCATTTGTCTCTGCAGGAGGCGGGAATGAATAGCCATATGACCAGCTCCAAGCCTGTTATTATGCTGGAGGCTGATCCAGCTATGCTGGCCAGAGTGTTTGAGAATTTAATTGCCAACGCGATGCATTACGGAAAGGATGGCCGCAGGCTCGAGCTGCACACGGAGCTTGTTGGAAGAGAAGTCGCAGTTGATGTCATTAATTATGGCGAGCCGATTTCCTCATTGGATTTGCCGCATCTATTTGACCGGTTTTATCGCGTTGATAAGTCGAGAACACAGTGGAAGGGCGGTTCAGGCTTAGGCCTTGCGATATGTAAAAGCATCGTTGAAAAGCATGGCGGACGTATAGAAGTGACGAGCACAATGGAGCGGACCGTTTTTAGAATCTATTTGCCAGTGAAATATTGAAAATAGGGCTAACCAGAATCAAATGTTTGGACTGCATTAACGCTGCCATTCCGGATTTTAGATATTCCTAAAGTAGTTGATGTAAAAAAATGATGCAAAAGTTCAGAATACGTTAATCTTATAATGAGTCGTACTAAAATCCCTGAATGTTGTCCGCAACTCCATTCCAAACGAGGATTTTGGCTATGGCTCCTTTTTTGCGATCCTAGCTTTTCACAACTATGCGGACTGATCTATCATGTTCGGATGTTTTTGAATGAGTAGCGCCGGCCCGCCAATTTATGCTTTGTAAAAGTTGAAAGCACACGTTAATTATTAAGAAACGTTAAGCTTTTTTTATGATTCAGTTACAACCTCCTTAAACTTCGCTTTGTATAGTGGACTATATAAGAAGTGAAACGATGGAGGAATGAATATGTTCAAGCAGTCAGAACGTCTTTTTAATACCAACATATCTCGGGCCGGAAGTGGCAGAAAAAAGAAAAATGCTTTTCCTATTATTGCCCTAATTGCTTTTGCTGCTTTAATCTATGCATTATCCAGTTCGGTTAAAAGCGGTGCTGCCAATGGGGGCCAGCCATTATTGGGGGCTAAAGCGGCAATATTGCTTGATGCGGCTACTGGTGAAGTTCTGTATGAGGTCAATGCGGATGAGGCGATGCCGCCAGCAAGCATGTCCAAAATGATGACCGAACTTATTGTGCTGGAGCAGATTAACGGGAAGCATATTTCGTGGAAGGATAAAGTAACAATAAGCCGTTACTCAGCTGAAGTGCCCGGCTCACAAATGGGGGCGCTAGAAGGGGAAAGCTACACGGTTAGAGAGCTTTTTGATGCTGTAGTGATTCATTCTGCCAATGATGCGGCTGTCGCTCTAGCCGAGCATATTAGCGGCTCAGAGGAGAAATTTGCAGCTCTAATGAACGACAGAGCAAGCAAGCTTCAATTGTCTGCAAATACTTATTTTGCAAATGCTACAGGGTTGAACAATGCCGACTTAATCGCATTCCATGAGGCTTCCAGCAGCAGTAATACGATGATGACAGCATCCGATGCTGCGAAGCTGGCCGGTTATTTAATTAAAAAATATCCTGAGGTGCTGGAAATATCAAGCCGAAGCAGCTTGAAGCTTGAGGGGCTAAGCAAAGTATTGCCTGCTACTAATCAAATGTTGAAAGGCGGGAGCTTCTATTATCCTGGCAATGACGGCTTCAAAACAGGATACACGCCTGAAGCGGGCTATTGCTTTACGGGCACAGCTATACAGGATGGACGCAGATTGATCTCAGTAGTTATGGGGGTCGGCAGCTCTGACCAGAGATTTGAAGATACGGCTAAATTATTCAAGTTTGGTTATAATAACAAGCAAGCTGCTATCCCATTACTTACAAAATGGTTCAACTAATATAATGCAGACGCGGATGCGTTATGGATATGCGGATTCCGGTTCATTAATCTGAACATCAATAGCAGCTCAAAAGGCTGCTATTTTACTGTAAAAAAGGAAACACTGACCAAAGTAAGGGTATTCAATGTTACAAAATTGTGAATAAAGAGCTTTTTGCGCCAGATTAACTTCACCATTCATTCAATGATGGCGAAAAATGTTGTAAAATGTTGAAGGTGCTTGATATGAATAGGTTGACAAAAGCCCACAAAACAACTAGGATTAAAGGGAATTAAGTTTTTGGACAGGAACAGGGGGAGACATAATTGAAAAAACAGATCGCATTATTATTGACACTAGTATTAATGGTAGGCTTGCTTGCAGCCTGCGGCGGTTCTGACAAAGAAAAAAATAATAACGGCAACGACAAAGGTGCTGACGGCGGCTCAGACAAAAAACAGCGCATCGCACTTGTATTGCCGGAAAAAATCGGCGTTAACCCTTTCTTTGAGCTAATGGATCAAGGCTTGAAAAAAGCGGGTGAAGAGTTCGGTGTAGAAGTTAAAACAACAGAAGCATCCGACCCGGCGGCGTTTGAGCAAAATCTTCGATCTGCAGTTGCTGACAACTATGACTTGATCATTACAGCTACATTCCAAGCGGAGGATGCTCTAAACAAAGTAGCAGCCGAAAATCCAAACAGACCTTTTGCTATTGTGGATACTAAGGTTGACCTGCCTAACGTGCGCAGCGTAGCGTTCCGTGAGCATGAAGCAGCTTTCCTGCTTGGCGCTGTTGCAGGACTTGTTACTAAAACAAACAAGGTCGGCGCAGTTGTAGCGATGGATGTGCCGATTATGACTCGTTATACTAAAGGCTTTGAGCAAGGTTTGAAACAAACAAACCCTAATGCTGAATTTATTATCAACTATGTAAACAGCTTTAATGATGCAGCGAAAGGCAAAGAGCTAGCTCTTGATCAGCATGCTAAAGGCGCTGACTTTATTGCAGGCATTGCAGCAATTGGTGATTTCGGCGTTTGGGAAGCTGCTAAAGAGCAAGGCTTCTATTCTTCTGGACAAGACGTAGACCGTACAGTAGAAGATCCTGAGCATGTTATTGTGTCGCAGCTAAAAGGTGCGGATACTGTAACTTATGAGACAGTAAAATCTTTTGTAAACAATACGTTTGAATTTGGCGAAGTGGATTACGGTCTTAAAGAGGATGGCGTTGGCTTGACTTATGTAACAAGAGACAGCGTTACTCCGCTTAGCCCGGCGATCGGCCAAGAAAATATCGACAAAGTAAAAGCTCTTGCACAAGACGTTATTTCTGGTAAAATCGAAGTAATGTCGAAATAATGTCGAAATGAATACAAATTGCCTATGAGCGGTCAGCTTATAAGCGCACAGTGTTCAAGAAGAAGCTGCACACTTATTTACTTGGGATAGTTTCTTCATACTCGTTAAGTAATGATTGACGCCGGCTGCGATATTTAGCAGCCGGCTTGCTTATTGAAAGGAGCGTCTACATGCTGCTGCAGATGAATCGAATCACGAAGCTGTATGGTGCAGTTACAGCGAACAACGATGTAAACTTCTCTTTGAAAAAAGGGGAAATACATGCGCTTATCGGCGAGAACGGCGCAGGGAAGACAACTCTAATGCGCATTTTGTATGGCATGGAAACCCCGACTAGCGGTGAGATCGTAGTCAATGGAAAAGAAGTGTATTTTCATAATCCTACAGATGCAATAGCGCACAAGATAGGCATGGTGCATCAGCACTTTATGCTTTTTCCTGCTTTTACGGTTGCTGAAAATATCGTAATTGGAAAAGAGCCCAAAAACAGATTTGGCTTTGACCGCAAGGCGGCAGCCAAAGAAGTCGAAAAACTTAGCAAACAATACGGCATGCCGATCGATCCATGGAAAATAGTCGGGGAATGCTCGCTGGGCATGCAGCAGCGTGTAGAAATACTTAAGGTTTTATATCAAGGCGCCGAGACTATTATATTGGACGAGCCTACGGGCGTGCTCACTCCTATTGAAGTAAAAGAGCTGCTTGCAGCCATTCGAGAGCTCGCCAAGCAAGGCAAGAGCTTTATTCTTATTAGCCACAAGCTGCAGGAGGTAATGGGTGTAGCGGACCGCATTACTGTTATGCGCGATGGCGTTGTGACTGGAACGGTGAAGGCTTCGGAGACAAGTGAAGAGCAATTGTCAAGAATGATGGTCGGGCGCAATCTTGTGCCTCTCGTAAGGGAAGAAAAACCACAAGGAAGTGTGGTGCTTTCTGTTGATCATTTGCAGCTAAACGGTCATAAGGGAAAACCGATCTTAAGTGATATTTCCTTTCATGTAAACGAAAATGAAATTGTCGGCATCGCTGGCATATCGGGCAATGGCCAATCGGAGCTGCTGCAGGTGATAGCGGGATTAAGCAAAGCGGATAGCGGAAGTATTAAGCTGCTTGGCAAGGAGCTTTCAGGGAAGCCGGTTGCTGAAATTCGGGGGCAAGGGCTCGCTCATATACCGGAGGACCGTTATCAATGGGGCGTTTCGAAAGACGCGACTGTGCTCGAAAATGGCCTCATGGGCCACACCAAGACACATACGCGCGCAGGAATTTTGACAGGCTCGACCATAAAAGAGATGATCGGCAAGTGGGTTGACCATTTCAAAATTAAAACGGAATCGCTGTCTACAAAAGCGCAAAATTTATCCGGCGGCAATTTGCAAAAGCTCATCATTGCCAGAGAGCTTGCGCATGGCACTCCTTTTCTAATTGCAGCTGAGCCGACTAGAGGCGTCGATGTGGGGGCAATGGAAATTATTCATGGCGAGCTTCTGAAAAGACGCGGGGAGGGCGGCGCGATACTGCTCGTTTCCTCGGAATTGACAGAAATCATGAAGCTGTCTGACCGCATACTTGTTATGTTTGAAGGGGAAATTGTCGGCGAAATAGCTGCGGAAGCAGCGACGGAAGAACAAATCAGCTTATTAATGGCAGGAGGTAAAGCGGTTGGATAAGCTACGAAATTTCGGAAAATCTTTATGGCAGCCGCTGCTTGCCATTATAATAGGGCTTCTTGTCGGCGCGATCGCGATATTAGTCGTTGACGGATCGATTATAGAAACCTATGCGCAAATGTGGAAAGGTGCTTTCGGCAGCTTCTATTACTTTACGAATACATTAAGCAGGGCTACGCCAATTATTCTAATAGCGCTAGGTGTTTCACTGGCTTTTCGGGCAGGATTTTTCAACCTTGGCTCAGAAGGACAGCTTGTATTTGGAGGCTTATGCGCAGCGATAGCGGCTATTTATTTTCCAGGCCCAGGCTGGGTCAAAATTGTTATGGCTTTGCTGGCAGGTATTGTAGCGGGCGGGCTATGGTCAGCCTTTGCAGGTTTTCTGGACGCGAAGTTCCGCATGAATTTGTTAATCACGACTTTATTATTGAATTATATAGCTACTTTATTTACCCAATATATCGTCGCTTATCCACTGATGGACCGTTCCGGCTCAGCGGCAATGCATCAGACGGTAAAAATTGATTCTAGCGCGATGCTGCCTAAGCTATTCGCAGGAATGAGCGTGCATGCCGGGTTTATCATCGCGATTGCAGCTGCTATTTTGCTATTTTTGTATATGAAATACACAAGCTCAGGCTATCGTTTGAGAATGCTTGGCGGCAATCCGCTGTTTGCCGGTTATGGCGGCGTTAACCGCAACCGCTTGATGCTGCTTGGCATGTTTGCCAGCGGAGGTTTTGCAGGACTTGCAGGCGCAGTTGAGGTGCTTGGCACGCAATATCGTTATCTGGATGGCGCACTCACCTCGCCAGGCTATGCATGGTCCGGCATTATGGCGACCTTGCTGGCCAGATCGCATCCAATCGGGGCAGTGTTTGCCGCATTATTCCTTGCTGCGCTGCAAACTGGCGGAATGGGGATGGAGCGCAATACAAATGTGCCGCTCGAGGTTTCCGACATTATTCAAGCCGTATTGATCTTGTTTATATCCGCACAAATTACGCTGTCGTTTATTAAAAGAAAGAAAGCGAGGTCAGAAAATGGATCAGCTGTTTAATATCTCGCTTTTTGCTTCCATACTTCGCGTAGTTGCTCCCATTTTACTTGCCGCTTTGGGCGGTGCGATATGTGCGCGAGTTGGCTTGTTCAATGTTGGCTTGGAAGGCATGATGTTAACCGGTGCTTTTACAGCTATCGTCGGCAATTACTATACTGGCAATATTATAGTAGCGGTGCTGTGTGCTATCGTAAGCACAATGATCGTTTCGCTTTTATTCGGCTATATGAGCATTCATCTAAAAGCAAATGTTATTATAGTCGGCATTTCGATCAACTTTTTGGCCCTCGGCTTGACCACCTTTGGCCTCCGGGCAATTTTTCACACGAAAGGCGCATACTTCGATAAAAATATGGTAGGGCTGCCTAAGTGGAATATCCCTCTTATCGATCAAATTCCATGGGTTGGCAAGGTGCTGTCCGGACATTCACCGCTTGTTTATTTATCCATCGTGCTTGTTTTTGCATTGCATTGGTTTTTATTCAAAACAGTAACAGGCTTCAGGTTAATAGCGGCAGGCGAGAATGCGACCGCATCGAGAAGTCTTGGTCTTCGCGTAGCCAAGCTGCAATACTTAGCAGTTCTGATGTGCGGAGTATTGTGCGGTCTAGCAGGAGCGCAGCTGTCGCTCGGCAATGTCACGATGTTCAGCGAAGGCATGACAGAAGGGCGCGGATTTATTGCGTTAGTTGCTACAATGCTGGGACAATCCAGTCCGTTTGGCGTTGCGGGCGCCAGCCTGTTGTTCGGTTTTATGGAATCATTAAACTTCCGCCTGCAAGGCTTTTCAGTGCCTACCCAAATTTCAGCAATGCTGCCGTATGTGATGACGCTTATTGCTATGCTGGTGTTTAAAGATAAGAGCTATTTGCAGGAAGCAAGAAAATCGAATGACAGCTCAAGATAATAATTCATAATAAGTAAGTGTTCAAAAAGTCTGGTTTTCAGAATAATAGCGTATGCTTCCGATGCTGCGTTTTTTTCAAAAACGCTGTAGAAGGTTGTATGAAGCTAGAAATTGGAGGCGCGGAGCGTACTTAAAGGTACGTGGAAATTTCGGGAAATACCGGGCCCCGCGAAAGTAATCGGAATTTACATCGAAGCTTATCTTCACTTTTGTGGGTATCTTAAAGATTCGATGTCGAGATGCTTCCTGAACTACTTCGTTATCAAAATCGGACTTTTTGAACTACCTCTATAAGATGATTAAGGGAGATGAAGGATATGTTTTTATCAATACTTGAAGTTGAATCAGAATTGCTGCCGGAAATTGCGCTCGTATGCGGTGATCCTCGCCGCGCTGCTGTTATCGCGCAGAAGCTTGACAATGCCAAGGAATTAGCTTTTGCTCGCGAATATCGTACGTTCGTAGGCGAATATAATGGGGTTCAAATAGCTGTTGTCAGCCATGGCGTTGGCTCACCTGGCGCAGTCATTTGCTTTGAGGAATTGATTAAAGGCGGAGTAAAAACGATTATTCGCGTTGGAACAGCCGGTTCTTATTCCGCTGATCATCCTGCAGGGAGCCTTGTTGTAAGCACAGCAACTGTGCGTGCTGAAGGCCTAACGCATCAGCTTGTTCCAGACGGCTTCCCGGCTGTCGCTGACGGCGATGTTGTACAAGCGCTGTACGAATCAGCAACGGAGCTTGGCGGCATCGTTAAAAAAGGAATTACGATTACGCTGGATGTATTTTTTAAAGGAGTAATTGAATTCCCTCATAAGCTTTATAAGCAGGCAGGTGTCCTTGCAGTAGAAATGGAAATTGCAGCTTTATATGTAGTTGCTGTATTGCGCGGAATTCGTGCAGGTGCAATTGTGGCCATCGATGGTTATGCCGATTCCGATTTGGCAGCAGAATACAATCCCCATACTGACGTTGTCGCTCAAGCTGTGGAACGCGAAATTAATGCTGCACTTAATGCAGCAGTTAAGCTGGCTTCAACAAAATAAAAATACTAATATTGAAAAGCTTCAAGCACTGTGCAAGCAGCAGCTTGAAGTTTTTTTATTAATGGCAAAAGGCAGATTTCACATCTTATATTCTAGCAAAATTGCATATGCCAAATTGAGCAGCTTGCTGACAAAATTCACATCAAATAAAGTACAACATGTGGTACACTATATCCAATTGAATATTTTTGGACTACATAGAGACGAGAGCTTGGAGCAACGGGGGATGCTGAAGATGGGACTCGGTATAAAGCTGGCTAATCGGTGGACAACGATCAATCCTTTCAAAGGAGGCGCCGTTCCGCCAGAACGAAGACTTGGAAAGGACGCAGTTACAGCTTTAATTATCCATTGCTGCTTTCAGTTTGGAGCATCAATGTCTGGGTTGTTCTTGAACTTGTATTTATGGAGGCTAACGCAGGATTTAGTTGTAAATGGGCTGTATAATATTATTTTGTACTGTATTACGCCTTTTGCATTTGCGGCAGGAGGATATATCGCCAAAAAAACGGATCGGATGGTCACCTATCGATTAGGCATCATGATGATCGCTTTATTTTATTTGATGGTGATTATTGCTAGAGAGCAGGTAGTAAATTACTATATTTGGTTTGCTATATGCAATGGCATCGCGTCTGGTTTTTATTGGACCGGGTATTTGATCTTGCAGTACGATGTGTCTACCGATTCCAATCGGATTCGTTTTTTGGCCATCAATATGGTTGCGTTTAATTCGGCCGGACTGGTCGGGCCGGCTTTGGCTGGCTATGTCATACAGCGCAGTGCTGGCCTTGAAGGATATATTATTATTTTTACGATCGCTTTTATTATGTTTGTTTTAGCAGCAGTAATCAGCTTCCGCATACCAGCGATTATTTCTCATCATAAAGCCTATTATTTAAAATTTGTCGGCATCGTAATGCGTAAAAATCGCAGATGGGTGAAGGGCTTGTTTGGCTTTTTGGTCATCGGGTTATTTCAAGGCATTATGCTCTTTTTACCTAATATATTACTTTTCAAGGCTGTTGGCAGAGAGGACTGGGTAGGCTATCTGGGCGTGTTTTTTGCTGGAGTAACCGTAGTGACGGGCTATGTGATTTCCAAGAAAGCTTCCAAGGAGAATGTCAGCAAATATATTGTCCTATCCACTACAGGCGTTGTGCTCGGAGCCGGCTTGCTCTTATTTGAAGTGAAATTGTGGTCGGTCGTTATTTTTATGATTTTATTTTCGATTTGTAACCCGTTAATCGTGAATACTTTATCTTCTTATTATTATCGTATAATGGGCTATCTTCCGCTAAGGGGACAGCTTCGGGTAGAATCAGTTGTAATGCGCGAGGTGTTTATTAATGTCGGCAGAGTGATATCCATCTCAGCGCTGCTTATTTTTGCAGGAAATCTGGAATCCTTTTTGCTCCCGTTAATTTTGTTTTTAACCGCTGTTATGCAGTACGCGCTTCTGTTTCTAGTAACAGATTCGGAGGAGTCAGAGCCGATGCGAGGCTAAAAAGGAAGAAGCAAAAG
>NZ_JAZHCT010000046.1:0-41190 GCF_036541265.1 Paenibacillus sp. IITD108
CACAGTAAGAACAATTGCTGGTTACTCTTTAACATTTCAATTTTTTGTTGAAGATACTCATCTAAATGTACATGCTCTAGCAAAACATTATGCTTCCGTCAACGCTTTCGTCAATGGTCGCTCATATGATGGCATTATTATCGCAAAATTAAACAGTATGCTTCCTCACGCGCTTTAATCAGCGGCCCTCTCTTGTCATCCCATGATCTAGTAATACTCTCTTGATCGTTTTGTTGGCAAATGACTCTTCGCATTAGTTTGCGGCTTGCCCTTCTTTAATCACTCTAAGGCGTTTCATTACGTCATTTCCGCCTCTGCCGAAGTAATCATGCAGCTGCAAATATTCCAAATACAGCTGATCATAAATAGCTGCACGCTGCGGATCAGGCTTATAGGTTTCCTCGCGCACTCGTCCCATTGCTGCGGCAGCGTCAACCAGGCTATCATAGCCGCCCTTATCGGAACCGGCAGCAACAGCGCCATACATCGCCGCGCCTAGTGCATTAGTTTGCTTGGAATCGGCAATTTTGATTTCTTTATTCGTAACGTCCGCGTAAATTTGCATCAATAACGCATTTTTTTGCGGCAAACCGCCGCAAGCATACAACTCATCTATAACAAAGCCGTTCTGCTCAAATGCTTCGATAATTTTACGAGTGCCGAATGCAGTTGCTTCAAACAAGGTTCGGTATATTTCCCAAGGCTTAGTCAGAAGATTAAGACCTACGATTGTTCCAGTCAAACTCGGATCTACAAGTACGGAACGATTGCCATTCCACCAGTCAAGCGCAAGCAGGCCGGACTGCCCAGGAGACAGCTCGCTCGCTTTGCGCGTTAAATACTGATGCACCGACTCCCCCGCCGCTTCTGCATCTTTATGAATATAAGCAGGTACGGCTTCCTCAACATACCATTCAAAAATATCGCCTACCGCTGCTTGCCCAGCCTCGTAAGCATAGTATCCGGGTATAATGCCGTCCTCTACAACTCCGCCTACCCCTTCGACATGCTTTTCTTCATCGGCGAGCAGCAAATGGCAGATCGAGGTTCCCATCGCCATCACTAGCTTGCCGGGCGTAACAACGCCAACTCCCGGCATTCCCGCATGTGCATCAATAATGCCTACTGCTACGGCAGTGCCAGCCTCAAGGCCGATCCGTTCCGCCATTGCTGCTGTAAGCTCACCCGCCTTCGAGCCTAAAGACAGAACCTCGCCCCGCAGCTTTGTGTCATGAAGATTGACGAGTCTTGCATCCAGGCTTTCCAGGAACTCGTTAGACGGATAGCCATCCTGCTTATGCCAAAGCGCCTTATAGCCTGCTGTGCAGCTGCCCCGCTTTAACGTACCGGTCATTTGGCTAATAACCCAATCAACAGCTTCAACAAATTGATCACTTGCTTCAAAAATTTCAGGGGCTTCATCAAGTACCTGCCATATCTTGGCGTGCATCCATTCGCAAGAAATCGTTCCGCCGTAGCGAGGCAGCCATTTCTCCCCGCTCGACAGCGCCTGACTCGTAATCTGATCCGCTTCCTCCTGCGCCGCATGATGCTTCCAAAGCTTCACCCAGCTATGCGGATTATCGCGATACTGGGTCTGAACGCATAGCGGCGTGCCATCTGCGTCAATAGGCAATATCGTACACGCCGTGAAATCGATCCCGATACCGATAATATCACTTGGTTCAACACCTGACTGCTGAACGACAGCAGGAATAGATTGCTCTAAAACTTCAATATAATCAGCAGGGTGCTGCAGCGCCCAGTCATGCTCAAGCTTTGTGCCAGAGATAGGAAGCCGCTCATCAATGACATGGTGCCGGTATGGCGTTACATGCTCAGCAATTTCAGTTCCGTCATGCAAATCTACTAAAACCGCACGGCCAGATTGTGTACCATAATCCAATCCAATTGCATATTTTTTTGACATGAGTAGTACTCCCCTATTCCATGTTATCGATAACATTATCGACATCAGTATAGCATAACTTTTTCGAAAAAAGTATAACAATGTAAAGGATTTCAATTTGGTTTTACGGGAGGCTGCAGGTTTTACTTTATTACATCAAATTTGCTGAAAGGATACATAGACAATGCGGACGAGCTGCGGACCGTCTTTCTTTCAAACCTAAGAATGAAAGACTGCAAAAGTTAAACGCTAAAGAACTCGATTGGACACTATAACGAAGGAATAGGAGAGTGTTGGTTAATTGGGTTCAGTGGTTTCCATTTTCTAAACTGGTTTTCTTTATTCGATCTACAAGTGTGTTTAAACGCTTGACTTTTTCCTCGTTAATAGTGAAGGAATATCCTTGCTTGCTATAATATGAACCATGTCCACCGAATCTAAGGGATATTTTCGATTCATCTTTCAAGTAGTAAATTAATTTTGGCGTGAATTTAAAAAGCGCCCTGCCAAGCTCGAAAGCTCGCACAGAACGCTTGTTCAACAATTTACGAATTTGCCAGCAATCCGCGATATACCCCTGGCACGGAATCCGGTATTTCGATAGCGCCAACCTGCTTGGCATAGAAGTCCACCGGTCCTGCGGCACCAATGACGGCATAGCCGTAGCCTTCCTCCTTCATCGCATGCAGAGAAGCTAAAAGCAGCGCTTTACCTACGCCTTGTCCACGCGTTTCTTCAGATACGCCAGTCGGCCCAAAAAAGCCGCGCAAGGTGCTGTCATAGCATGCAAAGCCCAGCATCTTACTCTTGTTTGAACCCGGAATTTCAGCAGCGGCAATAAAACATGTTACAGGCTGTCTTGAAAAAGCAACCTCGCACTCGCTCTTCCAATATTCGCTGAAATGCTCCTGCGCCCATTTTGCTACAGCATTTTTCTCCGGGCCAAGGCCTCTGCGAATAACAATCCCTTTATTTTTCATATCCTCCATCACTGGTCCAAGCTCTGGCAGATCATACAACTTCACAAGCATATCCGGCATTTGAATATTCCTCCATAGCAGCGTATTTAATAATTAGCTATTAATGACACGCTAGTAGTTTATCACATTGTCTAAAGGTTTGTAATCACTCTCAATGGCGCTTGAACGGCCACCAGCGGTACCAGTTACTTCTCATATTCACGCAAGCGCTCCAGCATATAACGTCTCACACTTTCACTAAGATCCTCCCGCTCCAGCGCAAAATCAATAGTAGCCTCAATAAAGCCAAGCTTATCCCCAACATCATGCCGCCGTCCTTCAAAGCGATACGCCAATAAAGAGCTTAGCTTGTTCAGCTCCTGCAGACTGTCTGTCAATTGGATTTCTCCGCCCTTTCCAGGCTGAGCCTTCTCAAGCAAATCGAATATTGCAGGGTCCAGAACATATCGTCCGACTACCGCAAAATTTGACGGCGCAGTACCGGGGGCAGGCTTCTCTACAATCGATTGGACTTTTTCTACTGCATTTTTGCCTGAAATATCGACGATGCCGTATCGATGCGTTTGATCCTTTGGCACCTCCATTACGGCAACGACAGAAGTGCGCTGCTCTTCATATATATCTATCATACTTTTTAAACATGGAGGATTAGAGGTTAAAATATCATCGCCAAGCAGCACTGCAAATGGTTCATCGGCAATAAATCTGCGTCCGCACAACACAGCATGTCCCAGCCCTAGCGGCTCCTTCTGCCGGACATAGTAAATATCTGCCAACTGCGAAATATCACGCACAATTTGGAGCATCTCTTCATTGCCCCGCTCCTCCAGCTCCGCTTCCAACTCGAAAGATTTGTCAAAATGGTCCTCAATTGCACGCTTATGTCTGCCGCTTATAATTACAATGCTTTCAATGCCTGATTTAACAGCTTCCTCTACAATATATTGAATGGCCGGCTTATCAATAATAGGCAGCATTTCCTTGGGCTGGGCTTTAGTTGCAGGCAAAAAACGCGTCCCAAGGCCGCCTGCGGGAATAATCGCTTTACGAATCGTTCTTCTCACTGATATAACCACCTTTACTCTAATTGCTTTTGCGAGCCTTTCGAGGGTGTCGATTAATTGTGGATAGGGCAATAAGCAGTCGAAAGAGACGCTACTACGATCAAGTTTGGGATTCCGACCGCTTGGCCTACAAAGGCGGATGCTGCCACTTCTCCATTCCAATCTTGCTCTTCGTTCCCCATTCTTTTTGCTTGCAATAGTTGCCCACAATTAATCGACACCCTCCTTTCTTTCATTATAACCTGTAGCAATAGCAATATCCTATATTAAGACGCCCTGATTTTTTCAAAATCATTTCAATGTACTAGAAGGCTTACGGAACAGCATTGACATTTTTTCTTATTTATAATAATTTTAATTTACTATTCATTATATAGCATGACTAGGAGGTCATATTATGTATAAAACGATTATTGTCGGAACCGGACCTGCGGGACTAACGGCCGCTATATATTTGGCTAGAGCAAATATGCAGCCATTAGTAATTGAGGGCTGGCAGCCTGGAGGACAGCTTACAACTACGACTGAAGTGGAAAACTTCCCGGGCTTTCCAGACGGCATTCTAGGCAGCGAGCTTATGTCTAATATGCGCAAGCAAGCTCAGCGTTTCGGAGCACAATTTAAAACTGGCGCTGTTAAAAGCATTGATTTCAGTAAGCAACCTTATACGTTGGAAGTAGAAGGATTGGGAGCTTTGCAAGCAGAGACCGTTATTATATCAACTGGCGCTTCCGCTAAATATTTGGGCATTCCTGGGGAGCAAGAAAACTTAGGCCGCGGGCTAAGCACTTGTGCAACCTGCGACGGGTTCTTCTTCCGGGGCAAAAAAATTACCGTAATCGGCGGAGGCGACTCTGCAATGGAGGAAGCTTCATTCCTTACGCGCTTTGCCACCGAGGTTCGCATCGTTCACCGCAGAGATGAGCTGCGTGCCTCCAAAATAATGCAGGATCGGGCAAAAGCCAATCAAAAAATGAAATGGAGCCTCAACCGCACGCCTCTTGAAGTAGTAGCAACTGAGAACGGGGTACAAGCGCTCAAGGTTCGCAATAACCTTACAGGCGAAGAAGAATTGCTTGAAACAGAAGGAATATTTGTATCCATCGGTCATACGCCAAACACAGCTTTTCTAAACGGACAAATTACTACAGACGAGCAAGGCTACATCATCGTTAAGCCGGGCAGCTCGGAAACGAATATTCCCGGCGTATTCGCCTGCGGAGACGTGCAGGATAAAACGTACCGCCAAGCCATTACGGCGGCAGGCAGCGGCTGTATGGCGGCACTTGATTGCGAGCGCTACTTGGAAGCGCAGGCTGATGCTGCTATTACCGTATAATCGAAAGCTGCTGAATGAATCACAGTTGGGGATAGGATTTGCCTTCCTGATATGCTAATATGATTTATTGGCTATTTACATCAGGAAGGTGACACACTTGACAAACGCTTCATCGTTGGAAAATTCCTCCGTCAGCAGCAAACATTTAAACTTATTTTTATTAACCTGGCCTATATTTATAGAGCTGTTTCTCTTCATGTTTATGGGGATCGCCGACACGCTGATGATCAGTGCCATATCGGACAATGCTGTATCAGGCGTCGGCGCCGCGAACCAATACCTGCTTATTGCTATTTTGCTGCTAGAGGTAGTAGGAAACGGTGCTTCCATCGTTGTTGCCCAATATATTGGGTCGCGCAATTATTTGGGGGCTTCCAAAATTGCCGCGCTTGCGATCACACTCAATTTATTAGTCGGATTACTGATTAGCTTGTTATTTTTCCTTTGTAACGGAATTTTACTGCAGGCAATTAACCTGCAAGGTGAAGTGCTCATACATGCGAAAAGCTATTTGACAATAGTAGGCAGCTTTATATTTTTGCAGGCGATCATTAATTCGATTTCAGCAATTATTCGCGTTTATGGCTATACGAAGCAAGCGATGTTTGTGTCGCTGGGCATGAACATTATTCATATTATCGGAAACTACCTGCTTATTTTTGGCAAGCTCGGATTTCCGCAGCTTGGCGTTGAAGGGGCAGCCATCTCCTCAGCCGCAAGCCGGCTGCTAGCTCTGATTGTGTTCATCTGGCTGCTGTACAAAGTGCTGCCTGTACGTATCCATCTGCACTATTACTGGACGCTGTCCAAGGAGTATGTAGGCAAAATATTAAAGATAGGCATTCCGGCCGCGCTTGAGCAGGTTCTCTATCATACCTGCCAGCTCGTATTCCTGTTCTACATTACGTATCTTGGCGAGACAGCGCTGGCTGCGAAAAACTATGTCAGCAATATCGCAATGATTACAATCAATGCATCGCTGGCGATCGGCATGGGAACATCCATCATTATAGGCAGACTTATTGGTGCAGGCGAACAGACGAAGGCGTATTATCGCGTTTGGAAAAGTACTATTTGGGCGGTCGGCGTCTCGCTTGTCTTAATTAGTGGAATTGTCTTGTTCAGATACCCGTTAATGAGCGTTTTTACCGAGAATAGAGAAATTATCGAGCTGGGAGCTCAAATTCTGCTCTTATGCTTCATTCTGGACACGGGACGTTCAGTTAATATCGTTTTAGTCAATTCCTTGCGCGCTGCCGGAGATGCTAAATTTCCGCTGTATATGGGATTGATATCGATGGCTTGCATGAGCCTGCCTCTTGGCTGGCTGCTTGCTTTCCATTACAATCTCGGACTTGCCGGCATATGGCTGGCAATTGCTGCAGATGAGTGGCTGCGGGCTGTCATTATGTTTTTCCGCTGGCGCAGCCGCGCTTGGGAAAAGCATCGCTTAGTCGATCAAGCGCCATTAAAACAGAAGGAAAAACGGGTTCGCCGGCAAAACGTCCCCTATAATCAGCTGCCATAATTGCCTAACGGTTGCCATAGAGGCTATTTCGATTATTTTAGCTCATTTGAGTTTTTAACGGTTGTCACGAGCGTTATTGTACCCTTTCTCGTGCAAAATCAGTGCTTTTTGGGAAATTAAGCGCAACAGCAACCGTTAGAAAATTTAAACCATCAATTTTGCACGAATAGCGTTTGTGGCAACCCTTAGAAAATTTAAACCATCATTTTTTCACCAATAGCGTCTGTGGCAACCCTTAGAAAATTTAAACCATCATTTTTTCACCAATAGCATCTGTGGCAACCCTTAGAAAATTTAAACCATCATTTTTTCACCAATAGCGTCTGTGGCACCCTTAGAAAATTTAAACCATCATTTTTGCACCAATAGCGTCTGTGGCAACCCTTAGAAGTTGATCTTTGCTCAGTAATTTTTAAAAAAAGCAGCGATACCGCTTTAAAAGCGGCTCGCTGCTTTTTCGTATTTGCTATTTTCACCATTCCGTTTAGTCTTGCCTTATTTTTTAGAAAAAGCGTCCATAATGGAAACATAATCGTTATTCTTTTGCAAATTGCTGATGTACTGGTCCCACTGATCTATCGTTGCTGCCCCCATAATAACCTTTACCTTCAACTGCAGCATTTCTTCGTCCAGCTGATACTTAATGGAGCGCTGTTGATTATCGAGCTTAGCATACAATTGGGTTTCAAGCAGCGGCTTCGCTGCAATCAACTCTCTCGCTTCAGCTATTTGATTGTAGCGTTCTTTTATAGCTTTCGACGCGTTATCTAGCTTCACTTCAGATGTGCCCGTAATCTCCTTGGCGAAATGGCGAAGCTGGTCATCTTGCTTCTGATCATTTGCAATCGTGTGGAGAGCATTCATCATTTCTAAAGCGCCGTCAAGCTTCTCTTTCTTTGACAGGCTGCTGACAATGTAAGCGCCTTGATAAGCAGATTGCGCGCCTGTTACGGCTTGCGCGGAATCGGAGCTTTTAAGCGATATTAGCGGCTTAAATTGCTGCTTGCTGTCCATCTCTGCCTCAGCAGCTTCAGCAAGCTTCATGGCAAGGAAGCCTGCTTTGCCATCCTTAAAGCCTTTAGTGGCAGCTTCTTTTGTCAAAACAAAAACTTCCGGATCAATTAAGCCTTCTGCGTAAGCTTTAGTTAACCATTGCAAAGCTTTTCTTGTTCCTTCCGATGCGGCAAGATCAACCAGCTTGCCGTCCTTCAGCTCATAACGCGAAGCATTTTCATTAAAGACGTGCTCTACCCATGCCAGTGTGCCGAGACTGTTCTTATCGATATATCCTGTCAGCCCATACGTGTCTTTTTTGCCATTGGCATCAGGATCATTTGTAGTAAACATTTTCATGACTGTATACAATTCATCCATCGTTCTCGGAGCGACAAATCCTAGCCGATCCAGCCAATGTTCATTTGCAACCGGAAAGCTAGCATCAATTGAAGAAGCTATTTTAGGAATAGCATACAGGTCATTATAAACAGCTCTAACTTCCTCGACAGCTTGTTCTGAAAGCTTATTTAAAGCTGAATACTTTGTTATATGGCTATCAAGCTTCCATGTTATAGAAGACAGCAGATCAAGCGGAAAAATGGTAATGTCAGGGGTGTAGGATAAATCGGCCATATCTCCCGCTGCGATCATGAGATTCAACTTCTCCTGATAATAATCAGCAGGAATATGCTCCCATTGTACAGAAATCTTATTATTTTCCTCCAGATGCTTGCTAAGCTGCTTTACTAATTCCACGGTATCAGTCTCTGACTGCGCCTCAGACATCCGCAGGGCAATCCTGATATTTTTCATTTCTTTAGTGGTGATTTCTACAGTTTCCTCACTGGCTTGCCAGCTTACTGAACGACCATCAGCTTCAGCCGTAAATCTAAGCGGTATATACACTTCACCATCAAGCATATGTACTGGCTTTGGCAATTGATAGGCAGCATTATTGATCGTGGCAATCTTTTGGTCTAACGAAAATCGCAGCTCCGTACCATACTTGAAGCCTGCAAGCTGCTTCGTTTCTTCATTCCAGCCCACATTAAAACCAAGGCTTTCAAGCAGTGTCCTGGCAGGTGCCATCGTAATGCCATCCTTCACATATGGCTCTTGATTAAAAGCTATTGCTTCGCCATTCAACAGCACCTTCGGCCGCTTGCTATTCGCTATGTCCTCAGCCGTATCAGCAAATACAGCCGCCGGGAACATCGCCAGCATACATAAAGTAATAATAATTCCAAACGCCTTCCTCATCTTATCCCGCCTTTCCTAAGACATGAAATGATAGTTACCCTTTTAACCTTACCAAATGTTAACAATATTGCCAATGTGTTTTCCATATCTTGTTCTAAAAGAGTTTTAAACGAATAGCACGAAGCTTAAACAACTGTCATTCTGATAAAGAGAATAGGTCTTGACTTCTTCGCTCTTATTTGTAATAATTATAAATAAGGAATTAATATAAATAATATTTCTGTTTCAGAATAAATTTATTGGTTTAGATAAATTCTATAGGAAAAGGAAGGATGAGAAATAATGACTTTACACAATGAACTAAACAAACAAATTGCCAACTGGAGCACGCTATACATTAAACTGCACAATTACCACTGGTATGTGAAGGGCTCGCAGTTCTTTACACTACATGAGAAATTTCAAGAATTGTATGAGGAAGCTGCCCTGCATGTCGATGAGATTGCTGAACGTTTGCTTGCCGTCAAAGGTAAGCCTATTGCAACGATGAGCGATTATTTGAAAACTTCCAGCATAAAAGAAGCAAATAATATCGAAACTGCGGAGCAGATGGTCGATCAGCTTATCGCTGACTTTACGACAATTATTCAAGAGCTGAAAACGGCCATGAATATCGCGCAGCAAGAAAATGATGAAACGACTGCGGATATGCTGCTTGCTATTCATACTTCACTTGAAAAGCATGTTTGGATGCTTAGCGCGTTCAACGGCAGATAATCGATTTTCCTTAACCTAATGAGACATACTGCAAAAAGCTGTTCTCCAGCAGGCAAGCCTGCCAGGGAACAGCTTTCTTCTTTTCGCCCAAAATCCGTATTCACCTCATTATTTTCTGGAAAAATATACAATGAAGAATAGACAGGTGCTCGTGGAAACTAAGTACATTTTATGTACCAACCTATAATGTAGTTTTTCAGAGGCGGCATCGCATCAAGTTTGGGCTGACGACCGCTGTTGTACGCCAATTTTTGACTCCTATAAAATCTGTAATGGTTAAAACGCGAGAAGCTGATTGGATTGGAGCACTTACTTTGCAAAATTGTAACGGTCACAAATGACCGTAGGAGCCTTGTTTTCCGCCATTTGAATTGTAAACGGACAATAATGTCCCTTACATAGCTTTTTCCCTTTAAAATAGCTGATTTGGTCGTATAAAGGTCACCAGTGTCCGTTACAATTATTTTTACGCCATTTTTGCCAGCTAAGGGTCACTTATGTCCGTTAGAGTTCCTCATAAATAAAAAAGCCTTCCTGAACCCGTCAAGATGACTTTTCATTATGACCAATTAGCCACCAAGCTTTATAACGCAGCCGCCCAGCTTTTGCCCGCCCCAGTATGCTTCGAACTTATCCTTATCGCACAGGGCTCCAACTCCTGCAGGAGTTCCTGTAAAAATAATATCGCCAGGACCAAGGCCATACTGCTCCTCTATATATTGAACGAGCTGTCCGATGCTTAGCAGCATATCCTTCGTGCAGCCGCGCTGCACCTCCTGCCCGTTGCGCACCAATGTAAATTCCTGCTCGGCAAGCGCAGCTTCGCCCGGATATTCTATCCATCGGCCAAGCGTTGCAGATTGCTTGAAGCCTTTGGCAGGCAACCACGGCAAACCTTTCGCTTTCAGTCCGCTTTGAATATCGCGCAGCGTCAAATCCAATCCCAGCGTCATCGCCTCGATATACCTGTCAGGCTGCAAACCCGGCGCATACCGGTCACCGACTCTAATCACGATTTCCAGCTCGTAATGAATCTCGCCCTTATCATCCGGCAGCTGCAGCTCGCTATCGTCTAGCAGGGCCGCAGCGTGAGATGGCTTCATGAAAATTAGCGGCTCGCTTGGCACCTCGTTGCCAAGCTCCAGCGCATGCAAGCGGAAGTTACGGCCTACGCAATAAATATTCCCAATCTTCAGGCTGTCGGTCATCGATTACTTTCCTCTCTATATCCAAATTCACCGCGGCACACAGCTTCCACTAGCTCTGCTTCTGTGCTGTTGATTGCTATGCAAAGCTTCCGCGAACCCAATGTTGTTTTCTAAGCAAGCTTATTTAAGCCGATGCTGCTTGCTAAGCTTAGTCCTGCTTGTGCACCGCTTTTCTCAGTTAACAGCTTCCACTAGCCCTGCTTCTGTGCTGCTATTTGCTCAGCCAGCTCATTCAGCTCCGTCCAGCGATCCATTAGCTGCTCCAGCTTCTCTTCCAGCTGCTGCTGCTCCAGCATAAGCTCCTGCAATCGGCCTGCATCGCTGCTCGCTCCATCCATTTGCTCTCCTACTGCTGCCAGCTGCTGCTCGGCCTCTGCAATCCAGTCATCAATCTGCTCAAAGTCCCTTTGCTCCTTGTAGGACATCTTAAGCGCCCGACCTTTTGCAGCGCTGCTGGTTGCTTCATTCGCATCCAGGGAAGCAGCACCCTCAGCAGAGACTGAAGCTGCTTTGCTGCTATTATCTGTCCGATTGCCCTTTGCAGCTGCGGAGTCGGAACCAGCTTGTCCCGAAAGCGCCTCTTTTTTCTGCACAGCCTCAAAGTATTCCGAGTAGTTGCCTTCATGCTCTTCAACTATGCCATCGCCTTCAAACGAAAAGATCGTATCTACTGTCCGGTCCAGGAAATAGCGATCATGGGAGACGATAAATACGACGCCCGGAAATTCATCCAAATATTGCTCCAATACCGTTAAAGTCGCAATATCCAAATCATTGGTAGGCTCGTCCAGCAGCAGCACATTCGGCGCATTCATCAATACGCGCAGCAGCTGCAGACGGCGCTTCTCGCCGCCGGACAGCTTGCTGATCGGCGTCCACTGCATCGTTGGGGAGAATAAAAAGCGCTCTAGCATTTGAGCGGCTGATATCGTCGTACCATCAGCTGTCCGCACCTGCTCCGCATCCTGCCGTATATATTCAATTACACGCATGTTGTCATCCATCTCGTCATGCTCTTGCGCGAATACGCCCAGCTTGACCGTCATGCCCAGCTCTATCGTGCCTTCGTCCGGCTCCAGCTGGCCTGCAATCAGCTTAAGCAGCGTAGATTTGCCCATTCCGTTGCGTCCTACAATGCCGACCCGATCCTCAGGAACGGCGATAAAGCTAAAATCGCGTATAAGCTCTTGTCCGCCCAGCGATTTGCTGACATGCTCAAGCTCCACAATTTTGCGGCCGAGACGAGCCGAGGCAACGGATACGTCGAGCTTTCCGCCGCTCGCCTTTGGCGCATCTGCCTTCAAGGCCTCAAAGCGGTCGATCCTCGCTTTCTGCTTCGTCGTACGCGCCTTCGCACCGCGCCTTATCCAGGCAAGCTCTCGGCGAAGCAAGTTTTGGCGCTTAGCCTCCGAGGCTGCCTCACGCTCCTCGCGCTCCAGCTTCAGCTCCAAAAAGCGGCTATAGTTAGCTTGATAGAAATAAGCCGTGCCTTGATCCAGCTCGATTACGCGATTGCTTACCCGATCCAGAAAATAGCGGTCATGCGTGATCATAATAAGCGCGCCGCGCCGCTTTTGAAGCATCCCTTCGAGCCAAGCTACCGATTCATTATCGATATGGTTCGTCGGCTCATCCAAAATCAGCACGTCTGACGGCAGCAGCAATGCAGCCGCCATCGCTACCCGCTTGCGCTGCCCGCCCGACATCGCATCGACAGGCTTGTCGAACTCGGCAATGCCGAGACGGGACAGCACATTCTTTGCCTCGCTCTCCAGCGTCCACGCATCAAGCTCATCCATCGTCTGATTCGCTTTAATAAGCTCCTTTTGGAGCGCTTCATCTGAAGGGTTAAGCTCCAAGCCCTGCATAATGCGGGCATACGCCTGCACAGCGCGCAGCTGTGCCGAATCTCCTCCAAGCACATGCTCAAGCGCCGTTTCACCCGGCTGGAATACAGGGTCCTGCGCCAGCATCCGTACCGCAACCTGTCTGCCGATCGTCACCTTGCCCGAATCCGGCTGCTCCAGCCCGGCTATTACTTTCAACAGCGTTGATTTGCCTGTTCCGTTGACTCCGATAATACCAATTTTGTCACCCTCCTCCACGCCGAAGGTCACATTTTCAAACAATATTTTTTCGCCATAGCTCTTTGTAATTTGCTCAGCTGATAATAAATGCATCATTAAAACCTACTTTATCAAGAGTAATTGTCTTTATTATATCGACACTCGTATCATATCACATTCCATATAAGCTCTGCATATTCGATTGCTATCAGCATGCAGTCACGTTTTGTTCACAAATCGGTTGCACCGCGCAAAAATGTAGCCCGTTTGAGTTATAGCGATTCGCGAGCCGGCAAGGCAAACTAATAGTAACATCACTTGGAAGGAGCGGTTCAATGACATGCAGCATAAGTATATGAAGCTGATGGCCGTATTTATGTTATGTCTGCTCGGCGCTGCCAGCCCCCCACTTGCTGCAGCCAGCCCAGAGGCATCAGGCATTTCTGTACTGCAAGCTCCAATGGCGATGCTCGACGATGCTCAGGCTGCCTCCCCTTTGCAGTCCATCGTCGATAATGCCAACCCCGGAGACACTATTATTTTGCCAAGCGGTAAATATGAAGGTCCCGTTACAATAAATAAACAGCTTACTATTGCAGGTGCCCATAAAGATGAAGTCATCCTTACAAGCAGCACTGATCAACCAGTAGTTACTATTTTAGCTGATAACGTAAGCTTACAGGACATAACAATCAAGGATGAAAGGATGCTTCCATTGACTGCAGCAATTGAAGTATCCAGCAGCGACAATACCCTTGAAAATCTAATCATACTTACACGAGGCACGGGCATTCAGTTAATAGAAGCCAGCCGCAACAAACTGGAGCACTTGTTGATTGAAGGCTTGCGCAAGCAAAGCATATATGGAACGCATGACGAGCATTCCTCCCGTAAAGGCAACGGAATAGACCTGCAGCTCTCGCATCATAATCTGCTTGCCAATAATTCGATCAGCCATATGTTCGACGGCATTTATATTGAGGAGAGCAACAACAATACGGTCACGGGCAATGAGGTTACCTCTTCCCGATATGGCTATCACTTTATGTTCAGCGATGACAACGAGCTTTTGCGCAATGTTGGGATGCATAATGTGACTGGCGCCATGATTATGGGCGTTAAACGTACAATCGTACAAGAGAACGTCTTCTACAAGCAAACGGAAAGCGTTACAGCTCAAGGGCTGTTGTTATTCGATGTCTACGACTCCGTAATCGAGCGCAATCGCATTCAAGGCAATCGAGTCGGCATTTATGTGGAGCATGCGCAAAATAACCAGCTTCGCTTTAATGATATTTCCCGTAATTTTATTGGCCTTCAGCTGCTGGATGCCAGCAGCAACAACATTGCAAGCAATACGTTTATCGCCAACGTCATACAAGCTCAAGCGCATAAAAGTGACGGAAATAACGTCGAGCGCAACTATTGGGATGACGCACAGAACATTGATCTGACTGGCAGCGGCTACAGCTCCCTGCCCTATCAGGTTGATCCCTTTTTTCTAACCTTGACAGAGGCGATACCGCCTTATCAGCTATTTTTCGGCTCGCCGGGCATGCAGTTTTTCGAAAGCTTGTTTGCCGGAGCCGGCAAAGAGCAGCTGCAGGATACAAAGCCGCTCATGAAGCTGGCCGAGCTGACAGATGACCAGGAAGCGGCTGCGCCATCAGCCGTTGCCGGGGCTGCCAGCGCCGTTGTTACAGCAGGCTGTTTATTATTTATATTTTTTGCAGGAGGAAGAAATAAAAGATGAAAAAACCATTTGTACTAATATTAATGCTGTCCTTAATAGTCGCTGCGGCTGCGGGCTGCGGCGCAAAAAAGAAATTTGAGCCTTCACCTATTCAAGAGGGCGTCGATACTTGCGCGGTATGCAAAATGATGATCACGGACGATCATAATGCGACTCAAATTATTTTAAATAACGGCAAGGCTTATAAATTTGACGATATCGGCGACCTGTTCGTATGGCTTAACGACAATAAAGATGCGGATATTAACGTCAAGTACGTGAGGGATTATCATACCAAGGAATGGATTGAGCTGGAGGACGCCTTCTACACTTATGATGAATCCTTCAAAACGCCGATGAGCTTCGGGGTATACTCCTTCAAAAATAAATCCGAGGCTGAGGCGTACATCAAGGAGCAGGGCAAAGGTGTACTGATGACTGCAGCGGAGCTTAATAATCATAGCTGGAAAAGCACAATGAGCCACGATGGACATGACCATCATGGCGAGCAGCACGATCAGGAGCAGGGCGAGCATAGCCATAGCGATGAGCATGGTCAGGAGCAAGGCGAGCATAGTCACAGCGATGATAAAATTTCGTGAAGACAACAGCGGCCGTAAGGGATACCCTGCTAGCGGGAAACTAAATGGTCTCCATTCATAGCTTTCTCCAACACATTGAAGAACTAGCGACTGCTAGTTCTCTCTGCCGTTAGTATCAACAATAATGAAATAGAGGATGTGTTCGCGAATGATCGTCTGGCATATCGCATGGCGAGAAATTCGACTCGGATTTCGCAATCCATGGGCATACAGCTTCCTTGCGCTGTTTTCATTTTTCAGCCTGGCTCTGCTGCTCGTGCAATCTCAAAATACTTTGCAAGGTTACACGCATACAACAGGCTCGATGATTAACCTGGTACTATACTTGCTGCCGTTGATGACGATGCTGCTGGGTTCCTTCTCTTTAACCTCGGAAAAAGAAGATGGCGGCTGGGAGCTGCTGTCCACTTATCCGCTGTCTGCTTTCCAGCTGCTGCTGGGCAAATATATCGGGCTGGTAATTGTCCTCAGCACGATTGTCTGCTTTGGCTATGGGCTGTCTGGCGTGTTCGGCTGGCTGCTCGGCAATTCTTTTACAGGTGCGTCGCTCGTCTTTTTCATGCTGCTGTCGCTTCTTCTCGTGCTGCTTTTTCTTGGCATAGCGCTGCTGGCAGGTACAATTGCCGCTAATCGCTGGCAGGCGCTTACGATCGGAGTCGGCATTTGGTTTGTATTTATTATAGGCTGGAGCACGCTGCTGATTGCTGTGTTAGGCTGGCTTCCCTATTTATGGATTAAGCCTGCAATCGTTTTTTTAACGTTTTTCAACCCAGCGGAGCTGATTCGGATCTTTATGGTTGTCAAAATAGGCGGAGGCTCTATATTCGGACCTGAATATGCACAGTGGATTGACTGGATTCGCGGTTCATGGGGCTCGCCGATATTTATCGGCGTATGCATGTTATGGATAACAATCTCCTTGCTGCTTGCGATCGCCCTTTGGGAGAGGAGGAGAAAAATTGACTAATCCCTTTATTCAAATTGAGCAGGTCAGCAAAAAGATCGGCAAACAGCAGATCGTCCATCCTTTCAGCTTGAAGCTGGAGGCTGGGCAAACCTTGGCGCTTTGCGGCGGCAATGGCGCGGGAAAAAGCACCTTGCTGCGCATGATTGCAGGCATTATGCAGCCTTCTGAAGGACAAATCATGCTGGACGGCTTGCAATGGAAAAATAACCGCAAAGCCTATGCGGAGCTTATCGGCTTTATGCCCGATGATTTTCGTTTTGGCACAGCGCTGTCTGCCTGGGAGACGATCACTTTCTATGCTTCGCTGCGCGGCATCGGCAAGCAGCGCGCCGCTGAAGTGCTGCGCCTTGTAGATTTGTATGAGGCCCGCCATAAATCCGTCGCTGCCTTCTCCAAAGGAATGCGGCAAAGGCTGATGTTCGGCCAAGCTGTTCTGGCAAAGCCCAAACTGTTAATGATGGATGAGCCTACTAACGGCTTGGACCCTTATTGGACAGATATGTTTTCTCAGCTTGTTCTTGAGCTGAAAGCAGCCGGCACAACGATTATATTTTCTACGCACCATTTGCAAATTGCCGAGACTGTTGCGGATGAAGCGTTATTTTTGCATGAAGGCCGCATCATGAGCCACCGCACAATCGCCGAATACAGAGAAAGCTACGGATCAGCCGGATTGGCTGCCGTATTCACTGAATCCTCGCAGCAAAGTATAGCTTCAAAATAAATTGCTTCAGAAAGGAGCCGTATTCAATGATTCATACCGCTCAGCATGGCTTAAGAAAGCTGGCTGCGATTGCTTTCATTCCGGTTTTTGCCTTGCTCCTTAGCGCCTGCAATACAATAACGCCTCAAGGTGGAACCGAGGAAGAGGTGACCGCCGAGTTGACCGTCTCGCCAGCTGCTGCCAAAGCGGGCAAGCCAGTATCATTAATTTCTAAAATTAAAGGCTTAAAAAAATTAATTGATGTGGAGCTATATTATGAGTTAAAAAAAGACGGCACCGGCAAGCCCAAGCTTATAAAAGTTGAAGGACAAATAGAAGGCCGATTTATCGGCAAATGGGAGCCCGAGGAGCCAGGCATGTATGATGTCATCATCCATATTATTAATCCCGATATCCATGTCATCGTAAGAAAAGAAATGACCGTCGAAGCCTAAAGCTTTAACGGTCATTTTTTTATAACTGATCCAGTTCATACAAGCGTCTGTACTTCGGCTCACGCTCCAGCAGCTCCTCATGGGTTCCGCGCATGACGATGCGCCCCTGCTCCATAAATACGATTTCGTCCATTTGCTCCATCCCGATCAAATGATGGGTAAACCATATTAAGGTTTTCCCTTTTAACGTTGCAAAAATGGTATTTACAAGCTTGTGCTCCGTAATGGAGTCGAGTCCGACTGTCGGCTCATCAAGCAATACAATCGGCCTGTTCTGAAGCAAGATGCGGGCGAGCGCAATTCTTTGTCTTTCACCGCCAGAAAAGCGCTGTCCCATCTCCTCCATCCTCGTGTTATAGCCGTTTGGGAGTGAGGCGATGAAAGAGCCGAGTCCAACCTGCTCCGTCACCTGCTGCACCTCTTCGTCAGAAGCGTCCGGCTTGCCGAGCCTTATATTATTAGCGACAGATGTATCGAATAAGTATGGCTTCTGGTTAAGAACCGAGAAATCTGCAGCATCCAGTTCACCAGCAGCAATACCGTTTAATGTGACCTCGCCAGACGATGGCTTCAGCTCGCCAAGCATCAGATTGAGCAAGGTGGACTTGCCGGCGCCGCTTCTGCCCAGCACAGCCATATTCAAGCCTTGCGGAATATTCAAATCAATTTGCTTTAATGTCAATGGATGCGAGCCTTCATATTGAAAGCTGACCTGCTGTAAAGCTATATCGATCGATTGCCGGTTGACGGACTTAGGCAGCGCAGCCCGAATGGCCTCTTCAGCCGCTTTTTCATCTCGGGCGCTAGCATCATCCCAACGGGATTGTCCCGATTGCTCCAGCTTATTCAATCTATTCAAAGAGTCCTTATAATCCGGTATTCGGTATACAGAGTCGCCTACTTTTACAAAGGCATCCATGAGCGGAAGCGCAACAAGCGCCATAGCCGCTATAAAGCTTGGCAGCAGCAAGCCCTGCTCAACCATGCCTGCTGCCCATATCGCCATCATAATGACTGCTGCAGCGGCGCTGCTGCGCGTAATAAGCTGCCAGCGCCATTCAGAGCGCCTAAGCTGCTGCTCCAGCTTGTTCATGGCGGAGCTCTGCTTCTCATAATCGTCCAAGAACTGCCCTGCGCGCCCGCTCAGCTGCCAGTCGCTCATGCCATAAATCGCATCAGTGAGCTGTGTATACAAGCGGTTGCGCTGCTGCTTGTATTGCTTCCTTCTTCTAACGGACAGCCATAATGCAGCAAGCGGAGCAATAAACAGCCAAATGCCGCTATAGAGCGCCATCAGCAATGCAAACCAAAGATCAAATCTGCCGAGCAGCGCAATGACTGCTCCGTATACAATTAAAGATGACAGTGCTGGCAGAACTATTCGCAAAAAAATGTTTTGCAGCTGCTCGATATCCTCCGCCAGCAAGCCAAGCAAATCGCCGGATTTATATTTGCTTCGCATGCGAAGCGCCTGCGGTTCGACAATGCGATATAAGCGGGTTCTCATACTGGCTAGAATACGCAGTGCCGCACTGTGACCAGCTAACCGTTCCAAGTATTGAAAAATCGCTTTACTGAATCCAAACGTCCGGACAAGCACGATTGGCACATAGACCATAAGAATGTTTTCTGGCTGCAGGGAGGAACGCGATATCAAATACCCGGATGTAAACAGCAAGGCTGCTGCGGAAAGTATGGCAATAGCGCCAAGTACAGCTGCCGCTGCAAACTGCCAGCGGTATTGAGACATGTAGTAGGTAATCCAGCCGCGTCTTTTTGCCGCTTGCATTACAATTCCTCCCCTCTGCCTGCAGCGAGCAGTTTCGCATATACGCCATTCTGCTCAGCCAGCTGGGCATGCGTGCCCTTCTCTGCCAATTTGCCTTTCTTGATGACCCATACCTCATCCATATCCTTCATCCAATGCAAGCGATGCGTCGCCAGAAATACCGTTTTCCCGCTGAAAATACGCAGCATCGTCTGCTTTAGCTCCCATTCTGTCTCTACGTCCAAATGGGCAGTGGGCTCATCGAGAAGCAGCATAGGACGATTGCCAAGCCATGCTCTTGCCAGCGCAATCCGCTGCGCTTGGCCGCCACTCACAGCTCGCCCGCCCTCGCCTATGCGCTCATGTATACCGAGCGGCAGCTGCTCAACGAGCGAGCGCAGCTCAGCTGCGTCGATTGCCCGTTCGATTTCCTCATCGCTGGCATCCGGCTCATAAAAGGCAATATTTTCTTTTAACGTCATGCTGAATATATAAGGGTGCTGCGGGATATAAGCAAGCTGCTGCTGCCACTGAGCGAGCTTCTCGCCAGCAAGCGGCTCCCCATCCGCTTGAACCATTCCTGCGGATGGCTGCAAAAAGCCGCCCAGCACATGAAGCAGGGTCGATTTGCCTGCTCCGCTCTCACCGACAATTCCGATTTTCCGTGCGCCGCCAGCTACTTCTGCCTGCACACCGCCAAGCAGCTCACGGCCTTCTGAGCTGAGCACCGTTACATCCGATAAGCGAAGCATAGCGGTTGAGTTATGCTGGCTATCCATTGACTTGACGTTATTTGGCGCAGCATTATGGCTCTCTGAAGCAACTTGTCTGCCAGATGCAGCACTACTTTCGATGGCATATTGACTGCTGCCCGTGCCCTCACTCTCTGTATCCTTTTCCGTAATCGCTCTAATTGAAGCCCATGCTTCCTTGCCGTCTAACGTTGCATGATAGTCGGTGCCAAGCATTCGAATCGGCATAAAATATTCAGGAGCAAGCAGCAAAATTGCCAAAGCCGCCTCCAGCTGTATGCCGCCGTCGATAAGCCGCACGCCTAATCCAACCGCTACAAAGGCAATTGAAAGCATACTAAAGAAATCAAGCGAAAACGAAGATAGAAATGCAACCCGCAGCGTCCGCATTGTTGCTTTGCGATATTGCCCCGCTACACGCTCTACTGTACCTGCATGCGCTTTGCTTCTTCCTAAAAAGCGCAGCGTCTCAAGGCCTCGAAGCGTATCCGAAAAATGCTGCGACAATATTCGATAGCTTCTCCACTGCTTATCCGCTAGAGAACGGGCCGCCAGCCCTAATATAATAAAAAAGATAATGAGCACCGGCTGTGCCACAAGTAAAATAATGCCTGAAATCAAATCCAATCGGATGACAGCAAGCCATATTGCACCGGTAATGATGAGCATATCGATCATACGGGGAATCGACAGCTCCAAATAAGTTCTAACCCGCACAATTCCTTCCAGAGCAAGATTAACAATCTTGCCGCTGCCCTCGCTGGCAGCAAACCTTGAGCCAAGCTTAAAAAGCTTGCTCAGCAGCTGTTTGCCAAGCGCTTCGGTAGTTTTCCCTGCAAACCTTCCGGCAAAGCGCTGCTGCAGCCATACAAAAGTATGCCGCAGCACAAACATAGCCGCAAATAATAAAATAGGCTGAACTGCATCAGATACGGCAGCCCCATTAAATAACTGTGTGAGCGCATGCGACAGAAGCAGCGCTTGCGCTATAATTGCCAATCCCTGTAGGAAGGAAAACACCGATAACAGCAGCATTATCGGTGTAATTCCTGAAAGGCGAAGCCATTGTTTGTCCATACAAGCTCCTAGTATTCTAAATGATCTTTATTCGTAATGCGTTTGTGGAAGACGAAGTAGCTCCAAGCCTGATAAGCCAGTACGAATGGCAAGAGCACTGCTGTTACAATCGTCATTGCTTTCAGCGTATAGCCTCCTGATGCAGCATTGTAAACCGTAAGATCATAAGCGCTGTCGATAGAGCTTACCATCAGCCTTGGGAACAAGCCTGCAAATAAAGCTATAAATGTTAAACCGATCAGTAAACCGGTCATGCCAAATGCAAGCCCTTCTCTTCCTTTTCTAATAAACACATAAGCTAATACCGCAGCCACTGCAGTTAAAGCAACTAAAATATACATGATAACTCCGCGTTTCTCAAACAGATCCGTAGAAGCAAAGGTTTGAACAGCCAGCAGTCCGAGCAGCGCTACTGCAACAGGCCATACAACTGCAGCTGCCTTGCGTGCTTTGCCGCGAACGTCGCCGGTAGTACGTATCGAAATAAAGGTTAGGCCATGCAGCAGGCACAGTGCAACCACTGCCACGCCTCCTGTTACTGAGTATAGATTAACTATATCTGAGAATCCAGCTGTCATTTCCATATTTTGTCCAATCGGCACACCCTTAATCATGCTGGCAAACAGCATTCCGAAAAACAGCGGCGGGAAAAAGCTGCCAATAAAAATCGCTGCATCCCAAACCTTTCTCCAGGCAGCACCCTCTATTTTGCCGCGGAATTCAAAAGCAACGCCCCGGCCTATCAGCGCCAGCAAAATCAACGTGAGGAGCATATAGTACCCGCTGAACATCGTGGAATACCAATGCGGAAAAGCTGCGAACATCGCGCCTGCCGCCGTTATAAGCCATACTTCATTCGCGTCCCAGAACGGTCCAATCGTATTGATAAGCACGCGGCGTTCCTTATCGCTTTTCGGCAAAATTTGAGTCGCCATGCCTACACCAAAATCAAAGCCTTCAAGAAAGAAAAATCCTGTGAACAAAACGGCAATTAGTAAAAACCATAACTCATTGAGTGACATTGCTGCCGCCCCCTTCCTGTGCAAACGGATCTACATCAGCAACTTGCTCACTCTCTTCACTAGCAGGGCCTTTGCGTGCTACCCGAGTAAACAAATAGATCGTAATGCCAAGCAAAATCAAGTATATCGACGAGAATGAAATAAGTGAGAAGAGCACTTGACCTGACGATACGTTCGGCGATACAGAATCCTCCGTACGCAGCAGCCCAAATACGGTCCAAGGCTGACGGCCAATCTCAGTCATAATCCAGCCAGCCGTATTTCCGATAAACGGAAGTGAAATGGCAAACAGCATTAATTTAAAGTATAGATTGTTTTTCGGCTGATCCAGCTTTTTCCGCCATGTGAGATATGCGCCATACATAGCCAAAAGAATCATGGCCATACCGCTGCCTACCATAACGCGGAAGCTCCAAAAAGTCGTTTTGACCGGCGGGATATAGTTTCCAGGGCCATAGGTTTGTTCATATTGCTCCTGCAGCTCAAGCATGCCCGGAACAGAGCCGGAAAATTTGCTATAGTACAAAAAGCTGAGTATATACGGAATTTTAATCTCAAAGCCATTTTCTTGCTTATCAGTGTCGATAAAAGAAATAACTGTCCAAGGAGCAGGGTCAGTGCTTCTCTCCCACATCCCTTCGCTCGCAGCCATTTTCATTGGCTGAGTCTCAACCAAATATTGCGCCTGGCTATGACCGAATTGTGCAATGGCAATAGAAGAAATGAGAGCTATGATAATACTGATTTTGAATGATTGTTTAAAGAAATTAATTTCTTGCTTGCGCATAAGCTTCCAGCCGCTAATACCGGCAACCAGAAAAGCACCGGTCGCGAACGCAGCGAATATCGTATGCGGAAACTCCCACAACAGCTGACCATTCGTTAATAGCGCGAATATATCCGTTAATTCTGCACGGCCGTCTACTACCTCAAAGCCGACAGGGCGCTGCATAAATGAGTTTGCCGCCAAAATCCAAAGCGCGGATAAAATGGTACCAATCGAAACGAGCCACATGCTCGCCAAGTGAACGCCTTTTGACAAGCGGTCCCAGCCAAACACCCACAAGCCGATAAACGTTGACTCAAGGAAAAAGGCAAGCAGCGCTTCAATCGCAAGCGGCGTTCCAAATATATCACCTATAAATCTTGAAAAATCAGACCAGTTCATTCCGAACTGAAACTCTTGCAAAATACCTGTAACAATACCGACGGCGAAGTTAATGAGCAGGAAGGTCCCCCAAAACTTTGCCATTCGCTTATATAATTCATCCTTCTTGACCACATATATCGTTTCCATTATCGCTACGATGAGAGATAATCCAATTGATATTGGTACAAAAAAGTAGTGAAAAATTGTTGTAGATGCAAATTGCAAACGTGCTAAATCGACGACATCCATAGCTGCACTCCACCTTTTCTAAATGTATTAATCCTTTTAAATTACTTTGAAACAAACCCCGTCAAATGCTTACTTTCTAATTTAAGCATACGTCGCGATTGATTAATGTGAAAAAAATCACAACAATTTGTGAATTTATTCACAAATTCTTCAAAAGTTGAAGGAGAACAATTCGCAAGCTCCATTATTCTCAATCAGTTACTCCTATTATACAAAATTATATGCAGATAAATATGGCTCTTTAGTGTCGTTAGTGACCGTTTCGTGGCACGAAATTGACAAACATGTGAAGTGTTAATTTTTTACTAAATGGAATGGTTACTGGGGATGCGAATGATCACAAGAACGCGTTAATTTACTTTAACTCCGTTTTTGTGACTAAGATCATCTCTAAGGGTTTCGCTTTATTGTGGATAGGGCAACAAGCAATCGAAAGGGATACTACTACGATCAAGTTTGGGATTCCGACCGCTGTTGTAGTCCAATTTTTTTGATTACATAACCCCTGTAAAGGATAATATTGGCCTACAAAGGCGGGCGCTGCCGCTTCTCCATTCCCAATCTTGCTCTTCGTTCCCCTTTTTTATTGCTTATTATTAGTTGCTTACAATTAATCGACACCCTCTCACTTGGAGATATACGCATTTTCAGCCTCATTTTTATTTTCAACCTGTGGCCAGGCGTTCCGTTATTCGCCCATTTTCGATCATTTTTCTACTTTCGCGGACGGTGGTTCTGTTATTCGCCCGTTTTCGATCATTTTTCTACTTTCGCGGACAGTGGTTCCGTTATTCGCCCATTTTCGATCATTTTTCTACTACGCGGACAGGCGTTCCGTTATTCGCCCATTTTCGATCATTTTTCTACTTTCGCGGACGGTGGTTCTGTTATTCGCCCGTTTTCGATCATTTTTCTACTTTCGCGGACAGTGGTTCCGTTATTCGCCCGTTTTTCACTGTTTTCCACTACATATTTGTAGAATAGCGGAACGTGTGTCACTTTAATACTTCGAATTCGGCGTTTTTGGCAAAATAACGGATCTTCTGTCCAGTTGATTAGGCGATACAGGTATAGTGAGTGTAGCGGCGGAGATGGGGCAGTAACGGGGACAGACATGGCAGGGGTGGACATAAAAAAGCTTGATTAAGGTCCAAAATTGGAGCCTCAATCAAGCTGGGTTATTTATAACTTATTTGCTTCCAATCATGTTCTCTGGACGGACATATTGGTCAAATTGCTCCTCAGTTAGCAGGCCGCTTGCTACAGCGGATTCTTTCAAGGTTAGACCTTTTTTATGAGCATTTTTAGCAATGGCTGCCGCATTCTCATAACCGATATGTGGATTCAATGCGGTTACAAGCATCAGCGATTGCTCCAGGTTTCTTTGGATAACAGGCAAATTCGGCTCGATGCCAACCGCACAGTTATCGTTGAAGGAAACCATTGCATCCGCCATAAGCGCAACAGATTGCAGGAAGTTGTACATAATAACCGGCTTGAATACGTTAAGCTCAAAATTACCTTGGCTCGCTGCAAAACCGATCGTAGCGTCGTTACCAATAACTTGACATACAGCCATCGTCATCGCTTCGCTTTGAGTAGGATTGACTTTACCTGGCATAATCGAGCTGCCCGGCTCGTTCTCTGGTATGATCAGCTCGCCAATGCCGCAGCGTGGTCCGCTTGCAAGCCATCTGACATCATTGGCAATTTTCATTAAATCTGCTGCCAAAGCTTTAATAGCTCCATGTGTGTATACGATTTGATCATGGCTAGTCAGAGCATGGAATTTATTTGGCGCTGTAATAAACAATGTGCCTGTCAGCTTAGTCATTTCTTCAGCAACCTGAACCGCGAACTTCGGATGAGCGTTCAAGCCTGTACCTACTGCAGTTCCGCCGAGCGCCAATTCACGCATGGATTCAACGCTTTGCACTAGCATAGCTCTTGTTTTCTCAAGCATGGCATACCAGCCGCTTACCTCTTGGCCAAGCGTCAACGGAGTAGCATCCTGCAAATGAGTACGTCCGATTTTAACTATATCTTTAAAAGCTTCTACTTTTTCTTTCAAAGTAGCCGCTAAAATATCCAATGAAGGAACCAGCTGCTTTTCTACAGCCATAACTCCAGCAATATGCATCGCAGCAGGGAAGGTATCGTTCGAGCTTTGTGAGCGATTTACATCGTCGTTCGGGTGAATTCTAATATCCAAGCCGCGTTCTGCGAGCAAGGCGTTAGCGCGATTAGCTATAACCTCGTTAACATTCATATTCGTTTGCGTCCCACTGCCTGTTTGCCAAACTACTAATGGGAAATGCTCGTCCCATTTGCCAGAAATAATTTCGTCTGCAACCTCGCCAATAATTGCTGCTTTCTGCTCATCCAAAACACCAAGCTTCAAATTCGCTTGAGCTACTGCTTTCTTGACGTATGCCATTGCATAAACAACGTCCAAAGGCATTTTCTCAGTACTGATTTTGAAATTTTGCAAGCTGCGCTGAGTTTGGGCGCCCCACAACTTATCTGCCGGGACTTTAATTTCCCCCATCGTGTCCTTCTCGATTCTGAATTCCATTCCCTCAAACACTCCTTTAAGCTGATAATCTAATCTGCTAGCCTGTCTATTATCGCTACTTATCTGTTATAACTCGAATTTTGTGAAGAAGCAAGGATAAGAAATAGTCGGAAAATAGCTTCTCCCTCTTTCAACTTTTACATACTATATTTATCATACAAAAACATACATAACGAGAAATGCTGCCCATATCATTATACCAAAACATATACCAAAACACATTGCAAAAAGCGCCTCTAGAGAGTAGATGCTCCAAGGGCGCCAAATGCGTGTAGCAAGCTGACGCGACGCCAAGGAGCTATTGTCCTTTTGCCTCGCGATAGGCTGCCATATAATCAGCTGCTTTTTTCTCGATTAAAGAGAAATCACCAGTTTTTACTGCTTCTTTCGTTAAGTCGGAACCGATGCCGACAGCTACTGCACCTGCTTTGATCCAATCCTTCAAATTATCCAAGGATACCCCGCCAGTCGGCATAATATTGGCTTGCGGAAGCGGTCCTTTAATAGAAGGTATAACGCTTGGAGAATACAGATTGCCCGGGAACAGCTTCACGACATCGACGCCTAGCTCCATCGCCGTTTGAATTTCTGCTACCGTCATTGTGCCTGGCAATACAGGAATAGCATATCGATTGCACAATCTGACAGTGTCCGGATTAAGTGCCGGGGATACCACATACTCAGCGCCCGCCATAATAGCTGCGCGAGCCGTCTCAGGATCCAATACAGTTCCTACACCGATAATCGCATAGTTGTCTGCATCCGGAGAAACTGAGCTGGAATATTGTTTAGACAATTCCTCAATTGCGCGCAGCGCAAAAGGCACGGTCATCGTAATTTCAATCGCTTTAATGCCGCCTTTAATCGCTCGGCGTGACATTTCAACCACTTCTTCTGGAGAATCTGCACGTAGAACTGCTACTACCCCTGCTTCCGAAAGCTGCTGCAAAATTTTTAGCTTTTTCATTCCGGCCCCTCTTCCTGAAAAGTTCATTTTAGTGCGATATTGTTCACTATTTATTATAGCTTCTTTAAACGAACTTCTCAATGCTGCACTAGCGACAATACTTTGAATTTTAACGCGTTTCCAAGCGGGACAGTGTTGTTCTCACTAGATGGGACAGTCATAGATACTCCATTAGTTGAGACAGTTGTTGTTCTTCCTAGTTGGCCAGTCGTTGTTCTCCCTAGCTGGACAGTGGTTCCGCTAATTCGCCAAAATTCGCAGTTTTGAGGGGGCAAAGTGACAGACGTTCCGTTATTGCTCCATAATTCACAGAAAAAGCCCCTTTGAAAGCCCAATAGCGGAATGTGTGACCGCCAAATTAAAAAAAAGGCCGTTTTAAGGCAAATAGCGGAACGTGTGACCACGTCGATACGTTTCATCGCTATCGTAGCAGCCACCCGCCCAACCTTCATTGCAGCAGCGTACCTTTCCATACTCTTTCCGTACTCTCTCCATACTCTTTCCATACTCTTTCCGTACTCTCTCCATACTCTTTCCGTACTCTTTCCATACTCTTTCCATACTTATAGTTTAAGCCTATAAATAATATAATCTTTATATATTTCACAATATAACAAATCGTTTTTACAATGAGAATAGAAAATAAGGAAAGCCGGGAGGGATTTACGATGAACGATGAAGTAAAGAAGCTTTTTGACAAGGCTGCCACTGATTACGATACGCAGAGAAGAGGACTTATACCATGCTATGACGATTTCTACGAGGCTGTTATACGATGGCTGCAACTGCCATCGGCTTCTCCTTCGATTTTGGATTTAGGGGCCGGCACAGGACTGCTTACGAGCTATGTGCTGCAAAAATATCCTTCAGCTGCTATGACGCTGATTGATTTTAGCCAGGATATGCTTGCCAAGGCGGAGCAGCGTCTAGCTTCCTTTTCAAACATAAACTATATCGCAAGTGATTATCTCAGCTACCGCTTTGATACCAAATTTGATGCGGTCGTATCCTCACTATCGATTCATCACCTGACCGATCAAGAGAAGAAACAGCTCTTCTTCTCCATATATGATCAGCTTGAGGAGGGGGGATACTTTATTAATGCGGATCAGGCCTCCAGCCGTTCCTCCCTGTTCAATCAGCAATATGAACAACAATGGGAGGAGGCTGTTCTAGCCAGCGGACTGCCGCAAAGCGCGCTGGATGCCTCCAAAGAAAGAAAGCGAGAGGATCGCAATGCACCGATGGAAGAGCAACTGCTTTGGCTGCGGGAAGCTGGCTTCAAGGATGTAGATTGCGTATACAAATATAATGAATTTACTGTTTTTGTCGCTCGCAAATAGCCTATTGCGCTTGACTGCGTTGTCTCGACTTGGTCAACAGCACGAAGCAAATAAATGCGCAGGCGACTAATGACGCCATTACGATTGCAAGCGGCAGCGCCGTATCCTTGCCGCCAAGCCCAACAAGCGGCGCTGCTGTTCCGCCTACAATAAAAGAAAGCATACCGAGCATCGCCGATGCACTTCCGGCAGAATTCCCCTGACTTTGCAGCGCAAGCGAGGTTGTAGTCGTCGAGATAATCCCAACGCTTGAAACAACCATAAAGAATGCCGCTATAACCGCAGCTAGGCCCAAATGCAGAGTCACCGCAAGAATCAGCAAGAATGCGCCGGAAGATGCCAATAACAGGCCGCTGCGAAGCAGCTTGCGCGGCTCCACCTTGTCTGCCAATCTGCCGGCGACTTGTGTAGCCAAAATAATTCCAACGCCATTCAGTCCAAAAATAAGACTGTACTGCCGCGCAGTGACATAGAAAATTTCTTGCAGCACAAAGGAAGATCCCGATATATAAGCGAACATCGAAGCGGATACGAGCCCTTGCGTCAAAGCGTAGCCCATGAACAATGAGTCACGGCTCAGCCTTTTGAAGGTGCGCAGTGTATTGCCGATCCCGCCTCTCATTCTACGCTCCTCTGGCAATGTTTCTCTAAGCCCGATTAATACCGCCAAGAGCATCGCCATTCCCAGCGCGCTCAGTACGAAAAACACGCCTCGCCACGAAGTATGCTGCAGCACCTCAGCGCCAAATATCGGCGCAAGTATAGGCGCAGCTCCATTCACAAGCATAAGCAAAGCGTAAAACTTAGTCAGCTCCGGTCCAGAATACAAATCGCGCACGCTTGCTCTCGCTATGACGATCCCTGCCGCGCCGGCAAAGCCCTGTAAGAAACGCATGGCAATAAATATTGTAATGCTTGGCGAAAAAGCGCACAGCGCCGAAACAACCGCATAGGCAGCTATGCCGATAATAAGCGGGACTCTGCGGCCTCTTACATCACTGATCGGTCCGACAAGCAGCTGGCCTGTAGCGAGCCCCAGCAGACAGGCTGTAAGGCTTAATTGTGCGATTGACGCCGAAGCTCCCAAATCCTCCGCCAATGTTGGAAGAGCCGGCAAATACATATCGATGGATAATGGCCCAATGCCGGACAGAAAACCGAGTATAAGTGCTAATTTTAAACGACTTTGTTGATTCACAGACGTCATTAACGAAACCGCCGGCTTCATAACGCCACTCTCCTTCCTCAAATGATTCCATTGGAAAGCTGTTCAGTTCAGCATAAAGGAGATGAATCTGAAGTCACATATTTTATAAAATGAATGCGGCTTTAAAACAGCTTCTGCAAAGAATTTGCAACTCTAAAATGTTACATAAACAATACGATGGCGATACCTGCAACAAAGCAGTAATAAGCGAAATATTTCAAATTGCCGTTGCGCATAATATTCATAAACCAGCGCATAGAAATATAGGTCAAAATAAGAGTGCTAATAAACGCTATTATATAGGGGATAGCCATTGTGGACAGCGTCGGATCGCCTGCAGCATCCTTCACGCCAAGCACCAGTCCGCCTAAGCTGATTGGGATGTACAGCATGAACGAAAACCGCAAAGCAGTGTCTTGTTTCATGCCGAGTGCAATGGATGAAATAACGGTTGATCCGGAACGGCTAATGCCAGGAATTAGAGCTACAGCCTGTGCAAGACCGACCAGCAGCGCGTCCTTCATGCTCAAATCTCCATCGCGCTTAACTCCGCGCAAATTGCGAATGAGCCACAAAGCGACACCTGTCACAAGCAATGAGAAGCCGACCGTTTTAATGGAAGCCAAATGCTGCTCTATTGCATCCTTGAACAATAGTCCCAATACAACGGCTGGAATTGTGCCGACAACGATATAAATAATGAACATGAAGTCTGACTTATATTCCTTATCCCGTGTACGTATAAATTTAATACCATTAACAATTAATCGGCTGATCATTTCTCTAAAAATAAACATAATGGCAATTAAAGAAGCCGTATTTGTTAAAATTTCAAAAAACAGTCCGTTCTGCTCAACTCCAAGCAGCTTTTGGGCAATAATAAGATGGCCGCTGGACGAGATTGGTATCGGCTCCGTAAAACCCTGCACCATACCAAGCAGCAAAAATTTTAGCCAAACTATGAGATCATCCATTCCTTAAAATCCTCCTACCTTCTATACAATTAGCATATCTAGTAGTATAAACGATAGAAAGCAGGATTCAAGAAGAAACTCTTAATGATTCCCATAAATCGGTAAATGCGACTTCTCATTGAATTATAAGAACAGCGTTAGGTAAACACTAACCATTTCTTATATTTTGAAATAGTTTGCAAATACAGCGGCCCTCATGCTCTAATAGTACTAGTGCAAATTTTTAAGCAAACTTCGGAGGTAGTTGGATTGGATTATATTGTTTTAGATATTGAATTTAATGGACGAAAATTTGCCAGCGAGCTGCCTATGGAGGTTATTGAAATCGGCGCCGTCCGCCTTGACTCTTCCTTGCAGCCTATAGATGAATTTTCTGCCTTGATCAAACCCGTATACTTCGCAAAGCTTAATAGCTTTATTCAGAAAAAAACAGGCATTCCTCAAGAGGATATTGATATAGCTAAGCGCTTCCCTTCTGTCATCGCCGATTTTCTGAGCTGGCTCGGAAAAAGCGACAGCTGCATGTTTATAACATGGGGCGGAGAAGATATGAAACGCATCGTGCTGGACACAAGAATGCATAAGCTTGATGATGCTTATTGGCTGGCGGCTGATTATTTTGATCTGCTAAAAGGCTTTACTCGCCATAAAGGTCTCACCAATGATATTAGCGTTGAAGGCGCTCTTTCTGAGCTAGCCATCGATGCGGAGGGCAGCGCTCACCGCGCACTTGACGATGCTCGAATGACGAGCCATATATTCCGCGCCATATTTGAGCATTTGGACTTTGACTATAAGCAGAAATATGTCGATACCTACACCAATGCCAAGGAGCGAAGACTTGTCAAAAATGCCGTTCGCCTGCTGCGCGCGCAAAAGCTGGAGCCTACCTGGGAAGCGTTTGAGGAACATTTTCTAAAAGAAAAGGTTAAAATGGACGATCCCCGCAAGGCTGCTGAGCTGAAGCGGTATTTTGATGAAGCTATCATTAAACAAAAAGAAAAACAGGCGAAACGACCCGCTGAAGCTAAACCGTTAAAAGCTGCCGAGCTCGAAACGCAAAGCGGCGGTGAACAGCATGATGAAGGCTAGCAAGCGTCTGCCTCCCTATTTACTGTTATACGCAGTTGGTATTATCGCAATATCCTTTTCATCCATTTTTGTTCGGTGGTCCGAGGCCGATGTCGCAGTTATAGCCATGTACCGCCTGCTGCTCACGAATGTGCTTATGCTACCTTTTGTATGGAAATACAGACAGCCGCTGCTGAAGCTTGATCGCTCGCAGTGGCTGCTTCTTATGTTGTCCGGAGCTATGCTCGGCTTGCATTTTCTGCTATGGATGGGCTCGCTGCGCTATACAACCGTTGCCAGCTCGACTGTGCTGCTTTCGCTTGAACCGCTTCTAGTCATGATTGCATCCTACTTCTTATTCAAGGCAGCTATCAATAAAGCAATGGTTATCGGCATTGGAATCGCCATGATCGGCTCCATTATGATCGGAGCAGGCGACTTTTCCCTCTCGGACGAAGCGCTGTATGGCGATCTGCTTTCTTTTCTCGGGGCGGTCGTTGTAGCGGTTCATATGCTTATTGGCAAACACTTATTGAAACGAACCCAAGTGTTTGCCTATAACTTCTGGGTTTTCTTTTTTGCTGCATGCCTGCTGGCAATCTACAATGTCATCAATCGCAACCCGTTCACTGGCTACAGCACGAAAGAATGGGGGCTTTTTTTGCTGCTCGCCATAGTGCCGACGCTGCTCGGACATTATGTCTTTAATTTTCTTATGAAAAGAATGGCCGCTGCCACCGTATCCATGTCCGTGCTCGGAGAGCCGATTTTTGCCTCTTTGCTGGCACTGGCGCTGCTCAAAGAGAAAATTACTTTATACAGCATGGCTGCAGGAATGCTGATGCTTTACGGCGTTTGGGTATTCATCCGGTATGGCAAGGATAATCAGCTGGTGAAAAATAGTTAAATACCGCGTATATAAGGAGCTGGCGGAACGACGGATCCGTTTAGCTCCTTAATAGCATGCAGCGCCCAGTAAGGGTCATTAAGCATGCCTCTGCCGACAGCAACTAGATCAGCATCGCCATTCGCGACCGCTTCTTCTGCCGCTTTGGCATCCTCAAGCCTGCCTACCGCTATCGTCGGAAGCTGCAGCGCCTCCTTGAAGGCACGGGCAAAGGGTACTTGATATGCTGCATGATTCGGCACTCGACCTGGAGGGGGCGGCGCTTCTCCGCCACTCGAGACATGAATCATATCGACGCCTGCCTCCTTATAACGTTTGCCCAGCTCAAGGGAATGCTCAAGACCGTATCCCCCATCGATATATTCAACGGCCGAAATTCGCATCAAAAGCGGCATATCCGCTGGCATCACACTTCGAACAGCTTGAATAACCTCTACGCCAAACAAAGCATAATCCTGCCCATACTGATCCTCACGATTATTAATGGACGGCGAATGGAATTGGTGAATCAAATAACCATGGGCGCCATGCAGCTCGATCGTATCAAAACCGGCTGCAACTGCACGTACTGCCGCTTCCTTGAAATTCACAATCATAGCCTGCGCTTCTTCTGTTGTAAGCGCACGCGGCTGATTCGGGTTTCTGCTGTCCTCCAGCGGGATATTAGAAGCTCCTACCGGATTTGGAGCATCCTCTGCCTTACGGCCTGCATGGGCAATCTGTATGCCGATTTTTGCCCCATATTTGTGGACCTCGTCTACAATGCGCTTGAATGCTGGAATTGCGTCATCCGACCATAATCCCAGGTCGCGGTTTGTAATTCGACCATCAGGATGGACATCCGTCATTTCCACAATAATAAGCCCGGCACCGCCAATCGCTCTTGATACGTAATGGACATAATGCCACTCGTTTGGAATGCCGTCCTCCAGCTCGACACTGTATTGGCACATTGGCGGCATTACAATTCTATTTTTCAAGCTTAAGCCTTTACACTCAAAAGTTGTATCGAGATGAGCCATAGTTCTCTCTCCTTTGTTTTTGACTATATTTTTCACTATATATAGTATAGTAACACTAAAGTTATTACTGTGCTAATTTTGATTACAGAAGAATGTCGAGCACGAGCAAACAGAGAGAGTTGATTAATTGTTAAAAGGCAACAAGCAATAGAATAAGACGGCGCTACGATCAAGATTGGACTTACGACCGCTGTTGTATTCCAATTTTTCTCTATTTTGTAAGCCATTAATGGATAAAATTGTAATACAAAGGCGGCCTCTACCGTTTCTCCAGTTCCAATCTTGCTCTTCCGCTTGTCCATTCTTTGCCCACTAATGTGGCCAACAAAAAACCCGCCTGTCAGTGAGGCGGCGTCAGCGCAAGCCAGCATAGCTGCTGCAACTGTCAGCCGCATTCACTTCGAAAGCGGGTAAATTACTTCTATAATAGCTGTTAACGTTTTGGCAATGATTTCATATAGTCATCAGAAAGCTTCATCAGCTCAAGAACGTAATCATAATCCTTGCGATACTTGCTGAAGTCTTCAACTTTCTCAAATGTCTTCAAATCAATCGCTGTGCCGTCTTCAAAGCTCTTTCCAGGCACAAACATAATTTCATTGTTGAAGAAGGAGCCAGTCGGCATATAATAACGCATGCCAACAACATGATCCGTTACATTGAGCAAATCTTTGCCGAATACCGTATAGCCTTCATCCTTCAAGGAAACACCTAACAAATTAGCAACGGTAGGCATAATATCTGCCTGTCCGCCGACTTGATCCAATGTCTTGCCTTCAACGCCAGGCACATGAACGATAAACGGTATGTTGAAACGGCTAATTCTTTCCTCGTATTTTACACCCAGTTGTTCCTCCACCCACGCTGGATCGTTATCTTTGGTCTGCATACCAAAGTGATCCCCATAAATGACAAGAACGGTATCCTCCCACATGCCTTCCTTCTTCAAGTCGGCAATCAAATTGCCGATCTGCTCATCTGTATAGCGCAGCGCTTGAAGATAGTTGCCAAGCTGTGTTCCTTGTAAGCCTTCCGGCACATCCAAGGTTTGCAGCATTTTAGGAATTTTGAAAGGATGATGGCTGGCAGTTGTAACAAACTGTGCGTAAAATGGCTGGTTTTTCTTATGCAATGCACTTAGCTTTTCCATTCCAACCCGGTATAATTCCTGGTCGGAAGCGCCAAAGCCATTAAATTTATCATCTACAAAATCAGCTTTTTCGTAGTACTTTGTAAATCCAAGCGCAGGATACATTTTGTCCCGATCCCAAAACGTCACATCATTGACATGAAATGTATTAGAAACATAGTTATACTTATCCAGAAGGCGCGGCATGCTCGGAATTTCGCGATCGCCGAAGCCTTTGGACATGGCGACAGAGCCTGTCGGATAAATACCTGTATTAGACAAAAATTCAGCGTCAGAAGTATTTCCCTGACCAATCTGCTGGAAGAAATGCGGGAAGTAAAAGCTATCTTTAATTAACTCATTTAGAACTGGCGTCACTTCCTGCCCATCTACCTTTAGGCCAATTGCAATGTTTTGAAAAGCTTCAAGCTGCAGCACAATAACATTTTTCCCTTTGGCAGCTCCAAAATAATTCGGTCCGCCGGCCTGCTCCTTGTTAGCCTGCTCCTGCTCAAGGGCAGCTACTGCGTCATTAACCTCTTCGCCTGTTGGTGCTCCGTAGCTGCTTTCATTCATTGCGGTTGCAAACTGGTAGTTCAATAAGCCTAGCCGCTCAGCTTGGACAAGCTCATTATTAATGCCCCGGTTGGACTGGACATATCCAAAAGAAACACCCAAGCAAACGATTAGAGCGATCGCCACATAAAGCGGTCTTGCAATCGCACTGCTTGAAGCCAGCCTGTCTCTGGAACGCAAGCAAAAAACTTTAAGCAGCAGCAATATTACGATATCGGCAAATAATAAATAGTTTTTCAATTGAATCGAAGATTGCACGCTATCCTTAACCTGCCCAACCTGCCCAATGTTAAGAAAAGCGTGGTAGGTCGGCACGTTGCTGAAATAACTGAAGTAGACGACCGCGGCAAATAATAAAAATGAGACAATTGTATTTATGATGCCGAACACTGTTGTTTTCCATCTTGCAGATGTAACAAGCTCAATTATGAACAATATGACCAGTACAGCTGCAGCGTCCGATACTAGACGGCTGATGTGTACCTCTTGGAATATAAATTGACGAAAAAGCGCCATTTTGAGCATAATGAAAATGAATGTCACTAAAAGCGGAGCTTTTCGGTATTGATTCAATAAGAATTCCAAGCTATTTCACTTCCTTTCTTTAAAAAAGTCAAAAAGAAAAACCGTCCATAGACGGTTAATCGTGCGAATTGTTAACTTAATATTAACGCATGCCAATCAAGAAATAAACAGGAAACAGTAGACAATGGGAAAACTTTAATTTTTTTCGCCCAGCATTTTACAGATTGTTAAATCTATATTAAATATTTTAAGAAGGTGATTTTTTTGAGATTACATATCCTGATTGCTGATGACGATCCAAACATTCGCGAGCTGCTTCGTTACAACCTGCATAAGGAAGGGTATATCGCGATCGAAGCTGAGGATGGGCTGGCAGCATCTGATATTTTGGAAAAGCAGACGATTCATCTGGCCGTAGTTGACGTGATGATGCCCCATAAGAACGGCTGGGATTTATGCGAGGAAATTCGCAAGTATTACGATATTCCCGTCATTTTGCTTACGGCAAAAGGCGAGCTGAAGGATAAGGAAAAAGGATTTACTTTAGGTACTGATGATTATTTGGTCAAGCCCTTCGAGCCAGAGGAGCTTCTGTTCCGCATTAAAGCCTTATTGCGCCGCTACCAAATTGTATCGTCCGAGCAGATTAAGCTGAATAATACGATTATTGATCGGCGCAGCTATGAGGTCAAAAGCAATAATGAGACTATGACGATGCCTTTAAAAGAATTTGAGCTGCTTTCCCAGCTTGCTACTCAGCCGGGACAAATATTTACGCGCGAGCAGCTGCTTCAGCAAATATGGGGCAGCGATTATGAAGGAGACAGCCGTACGATTGATGTGCATATTAAACGGCTGAGGGAACGCTTTGCTTTTGCAGAGCAGGATTTTTCTATCGTAACTGTCCGCGGCATCGGCTATAAGCTTGAGGTGCACGAACAATGAGGACATTATACGTCCGCATCGTTGTCATATTTATTATTATTACCATATTCAGCACCATCGTATCGCTTTTTATTGCCAATGCTTACTATGCCAACAAAATGCGTCATTACAATGAAGAAGAGATTATGCATATCGGGCTCGAAATACGCGAGTTGTATGAGCTGGCGCCTCATTTGGAGCTTGGCCAATATTTAAATAAAATTGCAGCGATGGGCTTTCAAATCTACACAGTAGATGAGCAGCTTCAAACCGCTATGTACGGCTCTCCCTTCCGTCATACGCAATTTGAGGAGGAGCAAATACGCCATGTGCTGGAGGGCGGCAGCTACAAAGGCATGCTTGAACAGAAGCAGCTTCTTCCCATCATGGGCTACTTCGAAAATAGCTTGCGCAATACGATAGGATTGCCTATCAAAGCAGACGGCAAGCAATACGCCTTATTCATCCGTGCCAATCTGGAGCAGCAAATCGGCGAGGTGCGTATACTGCTTGGCCTGTTAATGGGCTTCGCCTTTCTGATCAGCCTGATTCTAATCGTGATCTTGACCCGTTATATCGTAAAGCCACTGCAGGTGCTCAAAGCTGCCACTCATAAAATTGTCGACGGCGATTACAACCTGCAATTGGATATTCGCCGCAAGGATGAATTTGGCGACCTGGCCAAGCATTTCTCCCACATGGCAGAATCCATTAAGCGATTGGACGATATGAGACAAGAATTTGTCGCCAATGTATCGCATGAATTCCAAACGCCGATTACCTCTATCCAGGGCTTTTCGGAAACGTTGATGAACAATGAAATGTCGGAGGACGAAAAGCAGCGCTATTTGCAAATTATTCAGGACGAAAGCAAGCGCCTGTCCTCGCTTAGCAAGCAGCTGTTAATGCTGGCCGCCCTTGATAAAAACATGCAGCTTACGAAGCGCACGGCCTTTCGGCTTGACGAGCAAATTAGGCAGATCTTCATCACCTTGGAACGGCAGTGGACTGGCAAGCAGCTGGAAATTGAGCTCGAGCTGCCCGAAATCGTAATCCAGGCCGATGAGCAGCTGCTTTATCAAGTATGGTTTAATCTTATTTCGAACAGCATAAAGTTCTGCTCGCCTCAAGATACGATTGCAGTGCGTATTGACGTTGGTAAAGAAGTAACTGTAGAAATTCAAGATACGGGTATTGGAATTGCGCCAGATGAGCTGCCGTATATATTTGACCGCTTCTACAAATCGGATAAAGCCCGCGAGCGAGCCAAAACCGGCAGTGGGCTTGGTCTTTCCATATGCCGCAAAATTATTGACCTGCACCATGGCTCGATTCATGTGACGAGCGAGCTCAATAAAGGCACCTCCTTCCGCATAAAGCTTCCTCACTGGTAGAAGCCTGGCAGGAAGGAAAAACCCTTTGACCTCCTCTCCAAAAGACGTACACCGTTTCTCGTCGCCCACGCAAATAGTATGATCAATCGCGGCAGCTTCGTTCATTTGATGTTCAAATCTAGTTCATTTACCGTTCATTTACCGTTCATCTGTTGTTCACACTCCTGCACTACAATGCTCGTAGACGAAGTATTGAGGAGTGTGAAGCAGAATGAATTCTTTTTCAAATAAGCTTGCAAGCGTCGTAAGCAGCCGCAAAGGCAGCATCACGATTATAGTTATTTGGCTTGCCGCTATTATTGCTCTAACATTAATTGCCCCATCAGCCAAGCAGACGGCACAAAGCAGTCAGGAAGCAAGTATATACAATAATACTCCTTCAGCAACAGCTAAAATGCTGGCGGAAAAAGGCTTTCCGTCTGATGACGGACTAACGGCTTTGCTCGTTTTTCATAATGAAGCTGAAATTACAGATAAGCAGCTTGAAGCTATCCGTTCCATTAGCCAGTGGCTTGCGTCAGATGAGAAGCCGCAGCAAATTGCCAGCGCAGTGCCATTTCATCAATTCCCTCTCAACGTTCAAAAGCAATTTTATTCTGAAGACAATACGACGATTATGCTCAATGCGGCTCTCCAAAAGGATCTGGAGTCTGGTGACATCCACAACGCATTGGAAGAGCTGCGCAGTCATATTGAAGGCGGCGAGCTTGCCGGGTTGCAATTTGAGATTACGGGACCGGCAGGCATAGCGTCCGATACAATTGCTTTATTTTCAAATGCTGATCTTATTTTGTTATTCGCTACTATAGGTTTAATTCTTATTATTCTAATCGTTATCTATCGATCGCCGCTGCTCTCGGTTATTCCGCTTATTATCGCTGGAGCTGTCTATCAGGTAACTGACCGATTAATTGGTTTGGCTGCTCAAAACGGGCTTATCATTGTCGATAAGCAGGCATTATCGATTATGATGATTTTGCTCTTTGCCGTTCTTACCGACTACTGCTTGTTTATTTTGTCCCGCTACCGGGAAGAGCTGCGCAAGCTCGGCTCCAAGCACGATGCCATGAATATAACGATGTCACGTTTAAGTGAACCGATCCTGTTCAGCGGCGCTACTATATTCGCTGCCGTTCTCGTATTATTTCTTGCCGTATTCCAAGCGTATCATTATTTCGCTCCAGTATTTTCAATTGCCGTTGCAGTTATATTACTGGGCGGATTAACATTAATTCCAGCTGTATTTACACTTGTCGGCCGCAAAGCGTTTTGGCCGTTCGTTCCTAAACTGGGCGCCCAAAAGAAGGAAAAGCTCGGCTACTGGAGCCGCATCGGCGCCTTTGTAACGAAACGTCCTGCTGTTGTGGCATCCGTTATGATCGTGCTGCTGCTTGGCGCCTCATGGAATGCTTCGAAAATAAATTTTTCCTTTAATTTATTGAAGTCGTTCCCCGAGGAGCTCTCATCCAGACAAGGCTTTGAGCTGATGGAGGAGCATTTTCCTAAGGGCAAGCTGGCGCCTGTCACCGTTATTTTAAAATCAAAAAATCCGATTGAGCTAAGCGAACCGTTTATCGACAAGCTGGACAAGCTGGCAGTACAGCTGCAGCAAACAGCCGGCATAAGCGAACTTTCGCCAGCCATTACACCGCAGCTTGCCAACGATGCTCAGCCGTTGCCTAGAAATTTCTTGTCCGAGCATGAGCCCATGCTTAAGCTGCAGCTGACGCTGAAGGATCATCCGTATGAGAAGGAAGCACTCGCAGTCGTCAAACAGCTACGGGAAGACAGCGCCAAGCTGCTGAAGGACAGCGGCTTTGATCCTGCCTTGTACTCGCTGCATTTTGCCGGCCAGACTGCAGAGCAGCTAGACGTCCGTGATATGAATCAGCGCGATACGCTTATCATTTTCTCGGTCATTACGCTGATCATTGCTATTATGCTCATCTTCCAGGCCAAATCAATAGCTGTTGCGCTGGCAATGATGGGTACGATGCTGCTCTCCTACGCAGCGGCGCTCGGCATCAGCTGGACTATATTCAGCACCTTTTTCAGCTATGATGCGGTCAGCTACCGACTGCCTGTTTACTCCTTTGTCTTTTTGATCGCGCTAGGCGTAGATTACAATATAATGCTTGTCTCGCGCGTGCTGGAGGAGTCGAAGCATCACAGCTGGAATGAAGCTATCGCAAGCGCAGTAGCCAAAACAGGCGGGGTCATTTCCTCTGCCGGCACTATTTTAGCCGCAACGTTCTGTGTATTAATGACGCAGCCGCTGCAAGAGCTGTTCCTATTCGGCTTTATTATGGCTGTCGGTATATTGCTGGACACCTTTGTCATCCGCGCTATGCTGCTGCCGTCGCTTCTGGCTTGGCTTATTAAAAGATAAGGTGACAAGGATAAACGGCTCCGACGTCCTTTGGACAGGCGCGTTTACCGATGAAATATAAGAACAGGTAGCAAGATCCAAAAACTTTTAATTATTTCTAATTAAACATCGCCTGACATAAGATAGGATCAGGCGATGTTTTTTCTATTGTTCAAGGTAAGGTTGTTTGGTATCATGTTATCAGCCGTACATACAATAATTACTAACCTTTGCTATATACAAGGAGGAAGCAATGAATTCCAATCAACACTCAAACGGGCACAACCCAAATCATCAACCGCCACCACCGCCGCCGCCGCCCTATCAGCAGCAGCAGTATCAGAACTACCAATATCCGCCGCCTCCACCGCCGCCATATAATTTGGCGCCGATGCCAAAAACAAATAATAAAGCTATTGTAGCGCTTGTACTTGGTATTCTTTCGATTATGATCCCTTACATCGGATTTTTTATCGGGATTGTAGCCATCATATATGCTTCTCTATCAATGAAGGAAATAAAACGAACGAATGATCAAGGAAAAGGACTTGCTGTGGCCGGACTCGTAACCGGTATTATCGGAACCGTACTCTATGGTATCATTTTATTAATCGTCGTTATCGTCATGATTGTGGCATTTAATGATTCTAGCATGTACTATTAG
>NZ_JAZHCT010000047.1:0-41138 GCF_036541265.1 Paenibacillus sp. IITD108
ATTTAACGGTTGCCACGAGCGCTATTGTCCCTTTTTTCGAGCAAAATCAGTGCTTTTTCGGAAATTAAGCGCAATAGCAACCTTTAGAAAATTTAAGCTGTCATTTTTGCACGAATAGCGTTTGTGGCAACCCTTAGAAGTTCATCATTTAAGTTGAGTTTTAACTTTTCTTTATTCAATTAAGCCCAGTTCTTTATATATCGTGCGCGACACTACCCCGTTAGGCAGCAATTTTCGGTCACGTTGAAACTTTTTGAGAGCTGCCGTAGTATCTGAACGAAATTTCCCGTCACATACACCTGTGAAATATCCGCCGCTCTTTAATCGGGATTGAATTAATTGCACGTCTCCGCCAACATCGCCTTCTGCCAAATCTCTAGGGTCTCGACTCATATCACCAAGCACATGACCGTGTATCGTAACTTTAGTGCCAACCGGAATAATCTCATATAATTCTAAAACATGCGAATTGTGCATACGAATACATCCATGGCTGAGATGCTGGCCGATGGAATGAGGCTTGTTGGTGCCGTGTATGCCATAGTAGCCCCAAGGAACGTTCAACCCGAGCCAGCGCGGGCCAAAAGAAGGTCCCCAATTCTTCCCTTTGTAAATGATTGTATAAACACCAACAGGGGTTGGCGTTGAAGGATTGCCTACAGCAACTCTATACTGCTTGTATAGTTTTCCTTGTTTATATACAGTTAGACGGTGTTGAAGCGGAAAAACCTCAATTGTATATTCACTTTTTGGCGCATAAATCGGTAACGGGTCTTCAGTCGCAAGAACAGATGCTGATGATGTGACGGAAGCCCATACGAATACAATAAGCTGCAGCACAAGTATACATCTGAAAAGTCTCATTTGTTATCTCCATTTACGTCATAAATTCTTGAACTTAATTGTATGGGCAGGGCAACAATTAATAATAAGGTTTCCAGAATATAAGAAATCATTCGAATATGAAAAAAGCTGATTCCATTAAATCATGGAACCAGCTTTTTAAGCTTAGTTTTAAGCTTAGGATGGAGTGTTATCCTTTTCTCCTGCCGCAGGAGAATAAGCTATTAAATTAACCTTTTCTCCAATTGTTTCTTCGATTTTTTTCTCGAGGCTGCGAATGTCTTCGACTAATGATTGATCCAATTCAGTGAATTTGTAGTTGTTATCCATAATAATCTCCTAGCATGACCTTTTTCGAAAGATACCGTACATCCTCGATTAAGGACGACGAAGCTGTTCTATCTTATTATGGATAAACGATTGCTTTGCTATACGAATGGGTATTAAATCAGCTCATTGACGGAGCTGATAATATAGGTTGGCTTATACGGGCTTGCCGCAGCATCCTCCTCAGTAGCAGTGCCGCTTAATACGAGCGCAGTGTCTACTCTTGATTGGTTGCCCATATAAATATCGGTTTCCAGTCTGTCTCCAATCATTAAACATTGGGTTGCTTTCAAGTCAAGCACAGCAAGCGCTGTACCGATCATATGCTTGGACGGCTTGCCCATGACCATATCAATTTTTTTGCCAGTAGCTCCTTCTAAGGCGCCGATCATGCTGCCGCAGTCTGGCACATCCCCGCCCGGCATCGGGCAAGTGCGGTCCGGATTAGTGGCCATCACTACTGCGCCATGCTTGACAGCACGATAAGCAAATTCAATATGCTGATAATGAAAGTTGCGGTCCCAGGAGAGAATTACGACATCAGTTTCTTCTGGTGAGGCTGCGAAAGGAATACCTTCCTGCTCAAGCTCTTCTTTGAAAACTGCCTCTCCTATAACATAAACTTTCTTGCTGTTAAATTGCTCACGCAGCACCTTTAACGTCGTTACTACAGGACTAATCATTTGTTCAGGAACTGCCTGAATGCCCAGATTGTTCAGCTTCTTCATAATATAGCTGCGCGATTCGATCGTTTTATTCGTTAGAAAAACAGCTTTTTTTCCATCTTCCATCAGCTTGTTGACCGTTTCGACGGCACCTTCTATCGCTTGCTGCCCGAGATATAAGGTTCCGTCCAGGTCGAAGATGTAGCCATTGTATTGCCGCATTTCTTGCTGCCTCCTTAAAACTTTTTCGAGCATTTTGCAGCTTTACAATTTCACATTTGCAATAACCGCATAATGATCGGATGGGAAGCCGTAATTACGCTGTTTCGTATCGACATAAGCAGATAATAGCTTTATATTTTGAGAAGCAAAAATAAAATCGATCGGCTCGCCGTCATGCCCCCCTGAATAGCCGTGGAAGGTGCGTCCAGGAGGAGCATTCATAACCGAATAAACAGATTGGAAGCTCTCATGCAGCATGGTCAGCGCTAAATTGCCAGGTTCAGCATTGAAGTCTCCAGTAAGTAAAAACGGTACATCTTTGCCGGTGCTAGCTGTAATATGCTCGATAAGCAAGCGGGAGCTTTCTTCCCGCGCCTGCTGCCCCAGATGATCATAATGTGTGTTATAGGCATAGAAATGCTGGTCCGGCTGTATTTTGCTGGCAAGAAGTGCCCAGGAGCAAATGCGCGGAAGGCTGCTGTCCCAGCTTAAACTGCCGGGATTATCCGGTGTTTCTGACAGCCAGAATTGTCCTTCCTCCACGATTTGAAACAAATCCTTTTTGTAATAGACCGCACAAAATTCGTCTGTTTCCGTTTGTTCTAAGTCCAGGCGGCCGCGGCCAAAGCGACTGTATTCAGGCAGACCCTTATCCAGATCCTTCAGCATGTCAAGCGTGCCTTCCTGTGTGCCAATAATATCCGGATCAGCTTCTGTGATCGCTTCTATAACACGGTCAGTCCGGTTCGGCCAAACATTGATCCCGTCTATCGGTGTATTTACTCTCAAATTAAATGTCATTACGGTCAGCTTCATTCGATAAGCCCCCAATTAGGTTTCTTATATTGAAATACTGATTAATTGTTGTAAAGACAAAAAGCAAAGGAAAAGGATGGCGCTGCGACCAAGATTGGACTTACGACCGATGCCCTCCGCTTCTCCCTTCTTTGCTTCAAGTAATGTTGCTACAATTAATCTGCAATTTCCTTTATTTAACGGCACCATCAGTTAAACCGCCGATAATGTATTTTTGCGTAAAGGCGTAGAGAACTGTAATCGGCAGCATAGACAGCACGAAGCCGGCAAATGCAAGGTTAAAGTCAAAGCTTACTTCGGATTTAAAGTTATAAATAAACAACGGCATCGTCCACATATCCGGATGTCTGTTCAGCATGATGACTGGCAGCTGGAAGTCGTTCCAAATCCAAAGGCTGTTCAGAATAAGAATAGTGGCAATGATCGGCATCATCAGCGGGTATATAATGCGGGAAAATGTAAGCCAAACGCCGCAGCCGTCAATTTTTGAAGCCTGGTCCAATTCCATCGGAATGTTTTTCAAAAATCCTACCGACAAGAACAAGCCTTGCGAGAAGGACAAGGTTACATACATAATAATAAGTCCCGTTTGATTCAGCATTTGCAAATTGCTCATATGACGGAAAATCGGAAGCATAACCGCCTGGAAGGGGACAAAAATACCAAGCAATATTAATGTGTATACGCCCTTATAATAAGCTTTATTCCAGTTCCGGGAAATAGCATAAGCAACCATTGGAATAACAAATAGCATAATGAGCAACGAAACTGAAGTGATTAGAAAAGAATTTTGCAACGATTGCAAAAAGTTCGCTTTTGTAATAACAGCAGTGAAATTGTCCAAATATAAGCTCGAAGGCGGAGCAAGAAAGCTTTTATTCGTCTCAGCCCTTGATTTGAAAGCTACGAACAGCGTAATGACAATTGGAAAGAAGATAAAAAGTGTTCCGATGCTTAGGAACAGATAGCTTAAAGCGCGAAGCAGCTTATTTTTCTTCATTGTTGTCCAACCTCCTTACGCGATAGCAGCTTGATTTGGATAAAGGAAATAAGCGCAATGAGGAAGAACACATAAATGGCTTCTGCTGTACCGTAACCAAACTTCATTTCGTTCATGCCGTGCTGATAAATTAAAAAGCCGAGCGATTCTGTTGAGCTTGAAGGACCGCCATTTGTCATCGCTACGATGTAATCAAACACGGTTAGCCCTCCTTTGATCGCCAATACAACATTAACAGTCAGCATTGGAATCAGGAACGGTATCGTTACTGAGAAGAAGCGCTGCATAGGCGAAGCACCGTCAATAATAGCCGCTTCATTCAAATCCTTTGGAACACTGGCAAGTCCTGCGATAAAGATAACCATCGGAACAGCAAAGCCCTGCCAAATATTCGTAAGTGCAATTCCGTAAATAGCGGTCTGCTTATTACCAAGAATATTGCGCGACAGCCAATCAATGCCTAAAGCTTCGCCGATAGGCGGGAAAAGGGCATAAAAGAAGTAGTTGAAGATCATACCGACGGTAATCATGCTAAGTACCGCCGGGAAGAAATAAACAGAGCGGAAAAAACCGCGCATTTTAAGCGATCCGCTAAGCAGCAAAGCAAGAACAAGCGCAACGCCAAGCTTGCCGATTACGATAATAACCGTATAAAGCCCCGTAAAAACCAAGCTGTTCATGAAGCGTTTATCCTGCAAAATCTTCATGTAATTTTGTAAACCAACCATATCATAGGATAATGAAAAGCCGTCCCAGTTCGTCATACTGTAGTAAACGCCGATAAACAGCGGAACAAGAAAGAAGATCATATACAATGCGACGGCAGGAAGGGTGAGCAGGAAAAAAATCAAATTGGACTTTGATCCTCGTAAATTCATATGTCTACCTCCGTTAAAAAACAAGGCGGGAGCACCTCGCGCATCGTTGAATGAATCAAGGTCTTCCCGCCTTTTTGGATTACATTATTGATTCAATACATTGTAGAAAATAGAATCAAGTGCTTTTAAATATTGCTCTATATCTTTTGTTACGAACATTTCTTGCGTAGCTTTTCCAACCTCGGCATTCAAGCCTGGCGGCCATACGCGTTCGATCGTAGGGTAAACCTTGCCGTCTTTGATCAATTGGCTTAAGGAAGCCATTTCAGCAGATCCAGTGTCTACACCATTAATGCCTGACGGATAGCCCCCTTTTTCCAAGTATGCTTCAACGGCTTCTTTGGAGGACATAAACTCTACAAATTTACGAGCTTCAGCTTCGTTTTTACCGCCTGTTGGAAGACCGATCGCAGTGTCAACGGATACCTGTGTTTTTAGATCCTCTGCTTTTTCAGTCGGAAGCGGGAACATAGCGAAATCAAGCTCAGGATTATTCAATTTAATTTCTTTTTGCGCCCAAATTCCTGTGAACCACATTGCTGCCTTGCCATTGGAGAACTCGCGCAAAGCGTCGTCATATCCCGTTCCCATAATGTCTTTTTGTCCAAATTCTCTTAGTGCCAGCAATTTTTCAGCGAATGGCTTGAATTCAGGGTTATCTGTAATATGAGCCTTTCCATTCATTACGTCGTCCAAAAATTGCTCTACGTTTGGCATGGTTTGCCCCATTTTATAAACAACCTCTTGACGAATACCATTGAAATCCTTGTCATGGAACAGCATTGGCGTAACGCCTGCCGCTTTCAGCTTCTCTGAAACATCAATAAATTCTGCGTAAGTGGTTGGCACTTGCAAGCCGTGCTCAGCAAAAATAGCTTTATTATAGTACACGCCTAGCGTAGCAAGACCGATTGGGACCATGTAGTTTTTGCCTTCTATTTTGCTGATTTCAGCAATTGCAGGCAATACATTGTCAAGCAATGGATCGTTAGTAAGATCTACTACACGGCCTTCAATAGCCATCTTTTGAAAAACCGGGTTATGCGGATAGTGTGTAAAAGCGGCAGGCGCATCATTGGTAGATACACGCATAGACCATACGTTTTCCGGGTTTGGCACATTGTTTTGCTCGACGATAATGCCAGGATTTTCTGTTTCGAATTTTGCTATCAGATCATTTACAATCTCGACAACCTCAGACTTCATCTGGAAGTATTCGATTTTGACCTTTCCGCCGTCATTTCCACCGTTATTGGATACGTTTTCAGTTTTACCATTAGAACAAGCTGCAGCTACTAATGTCAAACCGAGCAGGACTGCAAGACCGCCCTTGATCAAGCTCCTTTTCATTTGCCCAACTCCTTTTCTTTGTTGTACAGTGTTCATTTTATCAAGAGTATAAATCCGACAAATAGGAGAGTTATGACTCTATGAATAGGAGAAAAATGATCTTTAAAAGCTTTTTATTTGACTTGTATCATTTTACCCGGCGTATCCCCGAAATATTTTTTGTACATTTGAATGAAGTAGGAGTCATCATTAAAGCCAACGCGCTCTGCCGCCTCTGAAATCGATCGTGCCTCGCCGTTCTCCAGCAGCTTTTTCGCTTTTTCCATACGTACAGACAGCAAATAGCTGGTAAAGCTGACGCCGCTTTTCCGTTTAAATTGCCGGCTTAAATAGCTCGGATCTACGAAATATTTATTTTTGGCAAGCTCCTCTAAAGTGATGCGTGAAGCATAATGGAGCTCGACATCTGTTTTAATATTTTCAATCAGCTCTGTCTTTGCTTCCTTTTTCTTAAGCAGGCCGCAAATTCCTTTTGTCCAAGTCTCAAGCTGCCTGATATGCGCTTCTGCGGTAAAGTAATCAAATAAGCTGTGCTGCTCAATAAATGAAGCTTCCACCTCTTGGTTGGTATGGCCTATAATGGTGTTCATTATATGAACGGCTTTTGCAAACCAGTCCTGCTGCATATAGGCAGAAAACTGCTTTTCTGCCGATTGAGCAGACCATGCATACAGCATGGCAACAGCTTCATCCTCTTGCAGATTAGTTAATTTACGCTGGAAGGTTTGCGCCCAATCCGTTAAAAAGGCGGCATCATACAAATAGTCGGATAGTATGCTGCTGCTGTTTATCGTTTTCTTGGACCCGCTCAAAACCGCTTGCAGGCTGGCCAGCTTGGCTGCCTTGTAGGATTCATGAATGTTCTGTCCGCCCTTTTGCAGGGAGGAGGTTCCGCTATAGGCGATTGAGACTGTCATTTCGCAATTTTGTTCGAGTTGTTTGTTGACAGTGTCGCAAAAAACACGGATGCTGTCATATTGAAGATCGATCTCTTGCCCGCACAGCCAAATGGCGAGAAGATGTGGGTGCTGGCGGTCAGACAGCAAGGCAGCATACTTAAAGCGCTGACTAAGCAGCGAGCGCAGTTCTCCTGCGGCTGCAGCATGAAGCTTAGGCTCCAGCCATAGCACGATTGTGCGGGAGCAATCATTATGCTCATCAATATTTAAACGGGCGCTAAGCTTTGCAGCAATGCCAGTATTATTTTCTTCGAATAGAGCCGCTTCTATTAGTCCGTTCAGCTGCTGCTTTTCAGCAGCCATACATTTCTCGTACAGCTTGTCGAGCTGGGGATAAAGCTCTGACCGGTCAACCGGCTTTAACAAATAATTATCAACTCTGTAACGAATCGCTTCTTGCGCATAATGAAAGTCATCAAAGCCGCTAATTATAATAACAGCCGAACTGATTTGATTGTCATACACATACTTTGACAGCTCCATGCCGTCCATGCCGGGCATGCGTATATCGGTCAGTATAATATTCGGATTATGCCGCTTTATTAGCTCTAGCGCTTCCGTTCCGTCTTCCGCTTCCAGCAGCTCTGCCTCCGGATTCCAGTCCGCCGCCATTTGCATAACGGCTTTTCTTGCAAAATATTCATCATCAGCTATTAGTATTTTCATTGCTGCTCATCTCCTCGCTTATCGGAATATACATCATAATTGTTGTGCCTTGCTGTTCCGAGCTGTTTACTTCCATACGGTAATTCTCGCCATAAAAATAACGGATGCGCGCATGGACATTGCGGATGCCGAAATTGCGATTATTATCTCCGTTCAGCTCAGGCTTGCTTTCATTTAAAATATCAGTAAGCTCTTTAAGCTTATCAGGCGGAATACCTACTCCATCGTCTTGAACAGAAATAAATAAGGTTTGGTCAAGCTGCTTAATGGTCAGCTTTAAAATACCTTGACCGCCTTTAGGCTCAAGCCCGTGATAGAAGGAATTTTCAATAATCGGCTGAATTAAAAATTTCAATATTTTATAAGACAGCACCCGCTTATCAATATCGTACTCAACTTTAAACTTGTTAAGAAAACGGATTTGCTGAATTTTAATATAGTTATTAATTTGTTCAAGCTCGTTGCCGATCGTGACCTCATCGCCGAATTTAATATTATAACGATAAATGCTTGAAAGGCTTTTAGTCATGATTGATATTTGATCAAGACGATGCAGCTCGGATATCGCATGGATCGTATTTAAGGTGTTATATAAAAAATGCGGATTGATTTGCGATTGCAGCATTTTTAGCTCAGCAATCTTTTGCAAATTGCTGGACGCAATTTCAGATTCACGGCTCTCCTTCAAGCGTTTAAACATCTCGTTAAAGCTGTTTATAAGCCGGCCGATCTCATCCCCGCGGTCGCTGCTTCGAACCGGGAGAGGCACATTCAACGTATCGACGGTTTTCATGGACTTGCTCAAATTCAAAATCGGCAAAATGAAATAGCGGTGGAAGAAAAAAGCGAGCACAAACGCTGCGAGCAGGGAAAGGACGCTGAGCAGCACATAATTCAAAGTATTCGTTACAAAAGTATCAAAAATATGATTGACAGGTATAAATTGAATGATCGTCCAGCCAGTTACCTCGTTAATATTGCCGCTGAATAAATACTGCTTGCCGTTGTATTTTAGCTGCAGCGTTTTTTTCTCGTCTCGTGTAATTTCCTGAAACTTGCCTGCTATTCTTTCCATTTCCTCGAAATTGGCATTGCTCATAAAAGCATCTGAGTTATATAAAATTTTGTTGCCATCAAGCACCAAGGTGCCAAGCTGGGCGGAATCATCGGAAATACCGCCGAGCATATTTTCAAAGGCACGGTTATAAATATCTACTTTTACATAGCCTTCACGGCCATTCGTTAAATACAGATCGGATAAATATCGGATTATAGAAATGGTATGATTTGATTTACTGTCCGAAGTATCCTCAGTTACGATAAAAGGAGCTTGTTTTATTTTTTCCTTGCCATATCGGCTGACAGCAGTCATTACCTGGTCCACTTTCTCCGGCTTACTGCCATACATGCCTCCATTGGGCGTTACGATGGAAATCATCGCAATATTGCTGTTAATGAGAACAAATTGCTCCATAGACGATTGCATATAGTTGCCATCCGAAATGTATTGCTGTTCGGAGGACGGTCTAGTTTTACGGACAATTTCCATGAGCCGGGGCTGTGTCATATAAAAAAAGGAGCTGCGTGCCAGGCTTGTAAAAAAGTCGTTAAGAGTTACGTTAGTACGTCTGTTGAGCTGCTGTAAAATATTTTCGTAATCTGTATTGGTCTGTTTGTACAGCTGCAGACCTGATGCAAACAGTGCGGACATAACCGGAACAACTATAATAATAATGTAGGTCAGAATAAGCTTCTTGCGGAAAGTAGTATGGTGAAAACGGCGCACTAATCGCTCGAACATAGCTGCCATCCTTTCAAAATTGTATATCAGTATTTATGACATGTTCAAAGCTCAAAGGCAAGCAGGCTAGAAAAAGTTTGTTCAAGTTTTCGCTTGATTTAGCAAAAAAATACCAAACAAAAAATGAAAAGCAGCTTGTTTCCGTTAGGCGGATACAAGCTGCTTTTCTTTGTTGTACAATAAAATATTCCATTTCGGCAGGCAATTATTTTGCAGGCGCATAAGGTGCCAGCGTACCGCCGTCAAAGCATTCAAAATCAGTTATAAAGGCAGAAACTTTTTTATCGTCTGATTTGTTGTGAATGAGATCGACAAGAAGGCTGACGGTCTCTTCTTTTTTATTGCTGGAAACAAAATAAGTAGTCAGCTGAGGCATGCTTAGCTTGACTAATTCAGTAAAGCCCGAGCCTACCAGACTGATTTGACCTGGTACAGCAACGCCTATGCTTTGCAAATATTGAAGGGCGCCAAACTGAATAACTGTATTCGCACAGAAGGCTGCCGAATAATCCAAACGCAGCATGTGAGCCCGCTTGCAAATCTCATAGCCATTCTCATCATTGCTAATTTGAATGAGCGATTTATCCACTTCGATCCCCATATCTTTATGCGCATTTAAATAACCGTCCAAAGTGTGCTGATGAATAAGATAGTCGAGTGTACCCATAAAAAGGGCAATACGGGTATGTCCCATTGAAAGTAGGTTTTTGACAGCATCGTAAGCAATCTTTCGGTCATCAATTGCAATATAGCTGACGACGTCTTCCACTTCTTCAATAGGTTTTCCATATAAAATATATGGCGTGCTGGAATGCTGAAAAATACGCATTAGCTTTTCATCAACATCTCCGGCTATTACAAAGCCGTCAACCTCTTGATTGTCTATAATTTTTTGCAGCTTATTCAATGATTCAGCTTCATGTGTAATGTTCATAAAAATCAATCCGTATTGATGCTGGCTCGCAGCAGATTCAATCGCATGCAAATCCGCCATATAACGCGGGTCATTAGCGTCACGGTCATACAGCACATAGCAAAGCTTAGGAGAAACCTCGATATCTCGATAGCCGAGGTCTTTGGCTGCTTGCAATATTTTGCTGCGGGTTTCCGCGGAAATCGTACTGCTTGGTGTATTGTTGAGCACGAGAGAAACGGCAGTGCGCGAAATGCCGAGGTATTCTGCTATTTCTTTTTTAGTTACCATATCCATAAACTCCTTTGAAAACTGTTCATAACGCTAGTTATATTATAGGCTGAAACTGGTCTGTACGTCAAACTTTAATATAATTAGTGGCTTAACTCAGGATCCAATACAGGTATGTAAGCACATTAAATGTAAAAAAATATTATTTGAAAACAGGGTTGACAACAATTTATAACGGGTGTTATGATCACCTTGAAAACAGGTTTACCGATTTATGGGTGGTGTAGACCTAGGTTAAGAAGGGTGTGATAAGGTGCGCCAAATAACGGCAGTGTTAATGGGCGCCGGGGCAAGAGGAAGATTTGTGTATGGAGCTTATGCCAATAAGTATCCAGATGAATTGAAAATTGTCGCGGTTGCAGATCCCGATGAAGAACGCAGAACGCTTGCAGCTGCCGAACATGGCTTATTGCCAAATCAAGTGTTTGAAAGCTGGGAGCAGCTGCTTGATCAGACTAAAATGGCAGATATCGCTATTATTGCAACACAGGATAGGATGCATTTTCTACCTACAGTGAGAGCATTGGGGCTGGGCTATGATGTGCTGCTTGAGAAGCCAATGTCTCCATCAGAAGCTGAGGTTATTGCGATGATCGAAGCCTCCCGCAGCTCTGGGAGATTGCTAACTGTATGCCATGTATTGCGTTATACCTCTTTTTGGTCAAATATTAAGCGGGTGATTGAAAGCGGTGCCATTGGGGATCTCGTATCCATACAACTGAGCGAGAACGTTGGATATTATCATATGGCACACAGCTTTGTAAGAGGCAATTGGAACCGCTCGGAAGAAACAAGCCCCATGATATTGCAGAAGTCATGCCATGATATGGATTTGCTGACGTGGCTTATGGATGAACCGTGTATAAGGGTTAGCTCTTTTGGCTCTTTAAAGCATTTTTGTCTTGAGAATGCCCCGCTCGGCTCGACTGAACGATGTCTGGACGGCTGCACCGTAGAGCGCGAGTGCCCTTATTCTGCTATTCGCATCTATGAGGAGGCAGAGACGACAGACTGGACCAGATTTATAACGCATGATCTTTCAGCACAAGGCATTCGCAAGGCGCTGCAAACGGGGCCGTTCGGAAAATGTGTTTATCGCTGCAATAATAATGTTGTCGATCATCAGGTTGTGAATATGGAGTTTAATAGCGGTGCCACAGCATCCTTTACGATGTCCGGCTTTTCGCACGATATTTCAAGAACGGTTCAAATCATGGGAACGATGGGCGAAATTCGAGGCTATATGGAGAAAAATGACATACAGCTTTACCGATTTGGAGCTAAGCCTGAAACGGTTCCAGTCACTCTTGAAGAAGGAGGGCATGGAGGAGGCGATGAAGGGTTGATGCGCTCGTTTTTGGAGCAAGTACGGTCTCATGGCGAGGATGCAGGGCCAGGGCTGACATCAGCTGAAGCCTCCATGCAAAGCCATCTGATGGCTTTTGCGGCAGAGAAGTCAAGGCTTTCTGGCGGCAAGTCTATTGAATTGGCAGTTGGGCTGAGAAGCGATCAGCTTTTAAATAGCATCAGCTGAATAAAAAACTAGGGGGTAATTCAATTGAAAAGGTTTTCTGTACTTTTATTATCCGTAGTAATGTGCTTTGCCTTATTAACAGCTTGCGGCTCCAATGGAAACAATAAACCGTCAAGCTCGCCTTCAGCAACGCCGAATGAGTCTGCAGCTCCAACTGATGCGGCAAATCCGGCTGAACCGGAAGTGTATGAAAATGGGCTTCCTAAAGACGAGAAGGTTACTTTAAAAGTGGGATTATGGGAAAGCGGATCCGGCCGTGTTTGGATGGATTTGGCTATGGCTGAGTTTACCAAGAAGTATCCAAACGTTACATTTGATTTGACTTCGACACCAACACTGGAGACGATTCTGGAGCCGAAGATTGCGGCTGGCAATGATGATGATATGTTTGATCTGTTCATGCCGCGCTTTACTGCAGCCGGATCAATGGAACGTCTTGTTGAAGCAGGCAAGCTGGAATCACAGGATGATCTTTGGGACCGGCAGCTTCCGGATGGTTCAGGCAAAACGCTTCGTTCCGTCATCTCCGATGATTTCTATGATACAGCACTAAGCCTTGGCATGACGGCTCGTGTGCCCGTAGTCGGCTACACGTCCGGATTGTTTTTTGACCAAAAGCTGTTTGACGAGAAAGGCTGGAACAAAAGCCCAAATACTTGGGATGAGTTTGTTGCCCTGCTTGAACAGATCAAAGCAGATGGCATCATTCCGATTACATTCCCAGGGGTTTACGCAGGTTACTTAACGGATTATGTATTCAATGTATTGCAGTTTGATCTTGCCAAAGCAAATGGCAGTTTTGATACTTACTTGAAAAATTTCCGCAATTTCGATGGGCCTCAGCTTACAACAGAAGAGAATAAAGAAGCGTGGAGCCGTATGTATGATTTCGGCAAAAAGGGCTACTTCCCGTCCGGCGTAGCGGCGCTTAATCATACGCAATCGCAAATGCAGGTCATGCAGCATAAAGCTGCAATGGTTGCAACAGGGGACTGGGTCGGCAATGAAATGAAGGAAAGCACGCCTGAAGGCTTTACATGGGGCTTTATGAGCATCCCGGTTACGAATGATCCGAATCAAACGGTTTTTGTTAATGCCGGTGTAGGCGATGTAAGCTTTGTTATTTGGAAAAACAAACCTGATCTGACCAAGAAGTGGGCAAAAGAGTTCATTATGAGCCTTTACAATTTTGAAATTCAGGAGTCGCTGGCTGTTGATGCGGGCTCTTATCCAGGAAGATTAGATTACGGCGATGATCCTGCACGTATTGAGAAGCTGCAGCCGACACAAAAAGCAGTGATGGAATATTCAACGAAGCATAATGTAGAATACATTTCTTACCGCCGCAACTTCGGCTTGTCCAGTCCAGAGGATGGGCAATCTCAAAAAATGATCAGTGAGCTGATTACCGCGGTCGCAACAGGCAAGAAGGACCCGCTTCCAGTGTTAGAGGAAGCTGAGAAGCTGAAGCAAGCAGCCATCGCTAAAGACCGTCCGTAACATCATTTGCGGATTTGGGGGAAATGCTACTTCTCCCAAATCCGTGTAAAGGAGGAAGAATGCGCATTGGATGCTGAACTTAGACCGGCACAAACAGCGGCAAAGCCGAAGAAAAAAACGAATAAAGCCAGCCGGCAGAAGATGACATTTTTGATTATTGCTATCGCTCCATCCTTGCTCGGCTATATTTTATTTACGTTATATCCAAACATTATGTCCGTCTATTATTCCTTTTTGGAATGGGATGGCTTAACAGCGCCCAAATATGTAGGCTTTGATAACTTTGTTCATCTGGTAAAAGACAAATTCGTTTGGCGCGCTTTATATCATAATGTCATCTATATGATTATAGTGCCTGCGCTTATTGTATTTATTTCATTATTGCTTGCCTATTTGCTCAATATGAAGTCCTACAAGGAAAACGCCTGGTATAAAGTGATTTATTTTTTTACTAATGTGCTTTCTACAGTAGTTGTAGCTTTGTTATGGGCATTTATTTTTGACGGCAGCTTTGGCTTGCTTAACGGCATCATTGAATTGTTCGGCTTAAAGATGAATGATTTTTATTGGCTTGGCAGTACGAAGACTGCTATCTGGGCGCTTGTGCTGCCGATGGTATGGGGCGGCGTAGGATTATATGTGATCATTTTTATTAATGCTATGAGCGCCATACCCAAATCGCTATATGAAGCGGCACAGCTCGAAGGCGCTCGGCCGATGGAGCTGCTCTTTAAAATTACGATACCGCTCATTCGCAATGTTATTCGGGTCTGTGTCGTTTTTGTTGTGCTAGGATCACTCAAAGGCTTTGAAATGATTATGATTCTGACCAATGGCGGACCTGAAGGCTCAACAGATGTAATCGGGCTATATATGTTTAATCTGGCCTTTGGAAAAGAATATCACAATTATGGTTATGCTTCTGCAATTGGCATGCTGCTATTTGTCATCTTGATAGGAGCAAAACTGATCATTGATAAATATTATCCAGAGGAATCTATTGAGTTTTAATAACTTGCGAGGGGAGGAGCGAGGATGGCTGAACGGCGAACATTTATGGATTACATTTGGAGGCTGGCACTGTTCTTTTGGGCAGCTACCATTATTTTTCCGGTAGTATGGATAGCTTATCAATCACTGAGGACAAATGTGGAATTTTTTCAGGATATATGGGCGCTGCCAACAAGCTTGAATTGGGCCAACTATGAGAAAGCGTGGACGTCTTATAATATTGGGCAATCTATGTTGAACACTGTCTATTATGTAGGGGTAAGTTTAGTAATTGGCACTTTTTTGACAACGCTTAATGCCTATGCGCTTACGAGAATGCAATTTCGCGGCAGAGCATTTATATGGGGACTTATAATGCTATCTCTATTTTTGCCCGGGATCAATGCTTTAGTGCCTCAGTATATATTGATGAAAAGCTTGAACTTAACGAATAGCTTGTCTGGACTCGTTATATTGGATAGTTTCGGAGAGAACGTATTTTTCTTAATGCTGCTGGGCGGGTTTATGTCCTCTTTGCCGAAGGATCTAGAGGAAAGTGCTTATATGGATGGAGCATCTATTTATCAGACGTTTTGGCGCATCATTATTCCATTGTCAACACCTGGTATTGTAACCGTTGCGATATTTAAGTTTTTAGGACTGTACAACAATTTCCTGGGCCCTTTTATATATTTAAGCGATCCGGCTAAGTATACGATTGGCGTAAATATGTATCAGGCGAACATGAAGATGCAGTATACATCAGATTGGGTAACGATGTTTGCGGGGGTCGTTATCGTAATGATTCCTTCAGTCATTTTCTATATGATGTTCCAACGCAAAATTATGGAAGGCGCAACGATGGGGGCAATGAAAGGCTGATTGAATAGGGATAAGCATGTATGGAAAAGCACGTGTCCATGCATCGTCCCTAGGTTCGTTTCGTGTAAGCGCTTCCAAAGGAGGAGAGGAAGGAAGTGAGTGAATTTTAAGAGAGGAGGTACGACTCTAAGACAGATATATTCTTCAGACTAATAGGAGTTTCGGAGAGATAAATAGTAAAGGAGTGATTTTTGTGAATAGGTGGAAATCAAGAAGTAAAAAATGGGCTGTTCAACTTTTAATATTAAGTCTTGTTATACCGTTTTTTTCAGGCACAGGCTATGTTCCGAAGGCAGAAGCAGCGTCCTCTGGTAATATGCTAAATAATGCTGGCTTTGAGCTAATTTCAGGAGGCAAGCCGGTTGGCTGGCAGCATTCAGCGGGTCAATTGGGAACGGATTTTGGCATCAGCGACCAAGAAAAGCATTCCGGCATGTATAGTATTTTTATAAATCATTCTACGGGAGAGGGTTTGCCGAACTGGGAGCCTATAGAGTCCTTGCCTGTGAAGGATACAGAAGAATATGAGTTCTCGGTTTGGATCAAGATAGTAGATCCGGAAATGGCTGGACGTCCGCTGCTAAATTTGGATTTCTTTAATGAAAATAATGGATGGATAGGTGCGCCGCACAAAAAAATGGAGGGGGAAGAGTTTACCGGCGATTGGCAGCATTTCACCTACCGATTTAAGCCTTTAGAGGGCGCAAAAAGTGTGAAGCCTTATTTGATGATGTCAGGAGGCACTGGCCGGGTTTACTTGGATGATGTCTCTTTCGTTCAATTAAATGATGGTCCGCAGCCAGTTGAAGGCACGTATCGCATTTGGACAGCGCCTAGCACAATGAGCTTGAAACGTGATGCTGCCCCGCTTTCTTCAAATGAAGTGAAGCTTGAAATGGCGGGTCGTGAATATCAAAGCGGTCAGGTTTTGCTTACAGCTGATAACGGATATGTCAACATAACGGAAGCGGCTATATCAGATTTGAGCTCGGGCAGCACTATCATTCCTGCCAGTGATATCGAGGTGCTTGTGCAGCATTATGTGAAAACAACGGCCAAGTCAAATGGCGCTCATGAGCCGGGCTGGTATCCGGATGCTTTAATTCCATATTCGCCGTATATGGACTTGCATGGCTCCATCCAAGTGGAAAGCGGCAATAATCAAGCAATTTGGTTTACGGTAAAAACGGAAGCGAATACGCCTGCTGGCGTTTACAACGGTACTATTTCTGTAACGGCTAATGGCAATGTTGAGCAGGTGCCGATTACAGTAAAGGTTAGAGACTTTGCTCTGCCTGAAGAAAACCATGCACAAACGGCGTTTGCTGTGTGGGGCTGGATGCTTCCGTATGGTTACCCAGGTCTTGTTGAAGGATCGCCTGAGTTTTGGGACATTATGGAGAATTATTATGAATTTCTATTGAACTATCACGTTACGCCAACGGCATTGCCTATCCCGACAGATGATTACGACCAGTATGTAATCGATGCTGCGCCTTACATTAACGATCCACGTGTATCTGCCTATAATTTACCTTATACGGTAGGCGACTTTGAAAGCGGCAGAGCGCAGGAACTAGTTAATGACCTGAAGTCGAAAGGGCTGCTGGATAAAGCTTATTACTATTTGGGAGCAGAAATTGATGAGCCGACAACGGCCATGTTCCCAAAGGTAATAGAGCGCAGCCAACAAATCGCTGCTATTGATCCTAATTTAAGACATATTGTGACGACTGGTCTTCATCCTGCGCTTATAGACGATGTTAATACATTCACGCCTTTGTTCCGTGAGTTCGAGAGTAAGGAGTATTTGCAGCAGGTAGCAGAATTTAAAGCCGATGGAGGTAATATATGGTGGTATGGCTGTGTCGTACCGTCTAATCCGTATCCGTCGTATCATCTTGATGATGATTTAATAAGTGCACGTCTGGTGCCTTGGATGCAGCATTCCTACGATATTGAGGGGAACTTGTATTGGGCGGTTAATATTTATGGAAAATGGACCGGTACACATTATACGGAACGCAATATTTGGAACGATCCGCTGGCATTCCCGGGAGCAAACGGCGACGGATATATTTTGTATCCGGGTGCTAAATACGGCATGAATAGCCCGATTGCTACATTAAGGCTGCAAGCCATTCGTGATGGCAATCAGGATTATGAGTATTTGTGGCTTCTGGAAGATCGGATTAATCAAGCGGCGCAGCAGTTGGAAATAGAGGTATCGGCAAAGGAGCTGATCCAACCGTATTATGACCGCTTGTTTACTAATGTAAAGTCGTTTACTAAAAATGCAGAGGAGCTGCAGCAGGTAAGAAGTGAAGTTGCCGATTTTATTGAAGAGCTGGCACTGAATCCGCAAGCACTAGTCATATTTAATGATCAGCCTAATGAATATGCCAAAAAAGAAGTCGTTGTATTTGCTAAAAAGGGGACTGAGGTTTCCATTAACAACGTAGCGATTAATGCTGAAGCAATTCCAGGCAATAGTGTGAGCGATCGTTACAGCTACATTATGGATTTTAATTTGGGTATGAACGAAGTCGCTATAAAGCTTAAAAAAGGCGCTGTCGAGCGTACGGTTACAAAGCACGTGATCATTAAGTCCCGCACGCTGGAGCCGATTATGCAGAAACGGGTCATTCATAATTTCCCTGATCAGCAGTCGATTAGCGGTATAACAACTGAATACGGCGTTACACTGTTAGGTATTACCGATGAACATGCGACCGGAGACGGCAAAGCGCTGAAAGTGAAAATTCCAACAAGCAATCAGGAAAGCTATCCTGGCATTCGTATTCCTGTAAGCCAGGAACTGCAGGATTTTACTTGGGCCGAAACGGTAGAATTGGATATTTTCAATGCGAGCAACGAGCCAAGAGATATTTTTATAAAGTTTTTCGATAAAGATGGCGCTCCTTCAGACCACCGGATGGGCACCATAATTGCAGGCAGCAATCATTTATCATTCGACCTTTCTGAGCTTAAAAATAACAGAGCGAGCATAGCAACGATCCTGTTCTGGACATTGCCGGGCAATCAGGAAGCAGAGCTGTATTTCAGCGACCTTCATTTGCTGGGCGTGGATACGGAAGCGATGAAGCAGTATGAGCTAAATTCCAGCCAGGTTGTTCCTTATGTGGATGGCAAGCTGAATGAACCGATGTGGCAAGCGCGCACATCTCTCACGCATAAAACAGGCACGAGTGACAATGAAGCATCCGTGTCCTTCCATTACAATGATGAGTATTTATTTGTAGCGGCTGCAATTAAAGACCAGCATGTTATCAATTCTGGCGCAGCCAACCCGTGGGATGATGATTCCTTGGAAATTTATGTGGATGGAACAGGCAAGCAAGGCGCATATGATGATCATACGGCCAGATATGTGTTTCGGGCAGCTGATCCGCAAGTGCATATTTATCGGGAAACACCAAAAGCGAATGAAAAAATTAAGTACAGCTACGCTGCAACAGCAGAAGGCTATAACATGGAAATCGCTATTCCTTGGCGATCGCTAGATATTAATCCGGTGGAAGGCAATATTATCGGACTCACCGCACATGTAAATGACAAGGATGTCGATAATGCCAGCTTGGCAGCTTCAGGTAAGCTCTCTTTAACGGAGGACATTTCACAGGATGACGTATCTTCTTCTGCTTGGATGCCGAAAAAATTTGTCAAAGAAAAACAGACTTATAACCTTGAAGCTGTAAATATGGCTTCAATGAATATCGACGGCATTATAGATGAAGCAGCTTGGAACACCAATTGGAATATTGGTTATATGGCCTTCGGCAACTTGCTTGATGAGACTAGCGGAGGAAGATTAGGCTTATTGTGGAGCCCGACTCATTTGTACGCAGCCTTTGATGTGAAGGACGGCAATATTCATGTCCCTAAAGCGCGTCCCGTATGGGAAGAAACAAGCGTAGAATTGTTTGTGGACAGTGAATTTGTGCAAGGTGTGCGCGATGACAGAACGCATCAATACACCATTAGAGTGGATGATCCTGAAATCTATTATAACGGTGCTCCTAATGCGAATCTGACACAAGGCATTATTCAAAAAAGCACAAGGACTGCGGATGGTTATCAGGTAGAGATGGCTATACCTTGGACAACGATTGGCATAACGGCTGAAGAAGGCCGCAAGATAGGGGTTACGGCACATATTAATGTCATAGAGCCTACAAGCACAGCAGCGCTTAGCTTAACGGACAATGGAATTATGGATGGCGCTTCCACCGTCAATTACGTTGCCTTTGAAATGAAGGCGCTGTCGGTGGACCCAGTCGATCCGGTAGATCCAGTGGACCCAGTTGATCCGTCAAATCCGCCTTATACCGGCGGTAACCCTGACTCGGGTTCGAAACCTGGCGAGTATGTTGTGAAGCAGCAGGATATAGCTTTAGATCAGCCGGTAATTGTATTGGGGGCTGATCAGGAAGCGGCAGTTCTCTCGCTTGATATTTTGAAACAGCTGCATGGCAAGAACAAATCTCTTACTATTGAGCAGGGTGATGCTCAGCTAGTGCTTAGCCCTGAGTGGATAGACGAATTATTGAAATCGAGTGAAGCAGAAGGCTCTGAGAAGCTTAAGCTGGAGCTGAGAGCATTGGCAGAGGAAGAAGGACAAAGCTTGGCATCGCTTGCTGCAAAGAGACAATATGCCGATGTTTCTTTGCCGGATAAAGTTTGGGAAGTGCTGGTGAAATGGACAAATGGCGATAAAGAGCAAGCGGCTAAGCCGTTTAAAGCTCCGCTGACGCTTTCATTGCTAGCCGCTAAGGATAAGCTGGCGAACTACCATGTGTATCAGATTGGCGCAGATGGAGAGCTTATCTATATGGATGAAAAGGTAACTGGTGATCGCCTAACCGTTCAGCTGCTTCAGGGCGGGCAAATTGCAGGCTTGGTATTTGTAAAGAAATTTGATGATCTATCGAAAGTCCAGTGGGCGCAGGAAGCAATCCGTGAGCTTGCTGCCAGACAGATTATTAAAGGCACAACAACAGCTAAGTTCGCACCTTCTCGCGAAATTACGAGAGCTGAATTCACAGCTTTGCTGGCAAGAGCGATCGGGCTGGCAAAAGGAGGCAGTAAAACGTTTGCGGATATAAGTCCTGATGCATGGTATACAGGAGTGGTTAGTGCTGCAGCGCAGGCTGGCCTGGTTAACGGCCAAGGAGACAATCGCTTTAACCCTCAGGCTTCGATAACGCGCGAGGAGATGGCAGTTATGCTGAAGAGAGCGCTGGAGTGGCAAACAAAGCAAGCGATCCAGGCTTCTGAGGCGCAAAGCTATGCAGATGACGCTCAAATTTCTGCATGGGCAAAAGAAGCAATCAGGGCTTTGGCAGAACAGGGCATTATGATTGGACGGGGCAACAATAACTTTGCTCCTAAGGCTTCCGTTAATCGAGCTGAGGCAGCACAAGCCATCTTTAATTTTTTGAATAAAAAATAAGCGAATTAGGGCAGTCCATCAGTCATGAATATGACGGGGATTGCCTTTTTTGCAATAATTTAAGGTGCTATCTGAGGGTGTCGATTAATTGTGGGCAACTATTGATAAGCAATAAGAAAGGGGAACGGAGAGCAAGATTGGGAATGGAGAAGCGGCAGCGTCCGCCCAAACTTGATCGCAGTTTCCACCCTTTTACTTGCTTGTTGCCCTATCCACAATTAGTCGACACCCTCTATTTAATCCATAAGAATGTCCTAGTCATAAAAATGGTGCGAGAGGGAAACAGTAACAAGATACTATACGAGATTAAAGGTGTGTATTTTATGTTATGGAATCGCAAATCCAAATCGCTGACACTAGCGCATACTTTATCGGAATTTGAAGATTGTATCGATATTACTCATCGTTCTTACCCAGAATTCAGCCTTGACCTGGTTTATTTCAGTCATCAGATCGATCAAGACAAATTACATAGAGATGTTATATCTCCTCTTATAAATACATCTGCTAATGATATTTCGGCAGTATTACAACAATCTCAATTTACCAAAATTAAAGAAAGCAAAGACTTAATTACTGGAATCTTAGCTGGGGAAGTAGCCATTTTTCATGGGCGCAATGTTTTTCTTATTGATATTTTTGGCCTTCAATCCCGTACGGTTTCCCAATCGGAAACAGAAACGGTTATTATCGGCGCACATGACGCATTTACTGAACAAATCGGAACGAACTTATCTTTAATACGTCAACGGATCAAAAGCTCACACTTGAAGACGATCAAGCTTTCGGTTGGGGAAGTTACGAAAACAGATGTGTATCTCCTTTATATTAAAAATATAGTCAATATGGATTATGTGAATGAAGCTACTCATAGAATATCCAACATTGAAATTGATTCCTTGTTCGATACGCATATGCTGCTGCAATTCATAGACGATTCTCCTCTGTCTATTTTTCCGCAATTTTTTACGTCCGAGCGCCCGGAAGCGATGGCTTCAAAATTAGTTTCGGGCCGAATTGTCGTGTTTGTTGATGGCAGTCCTTCCGCCTTTAGCGCTCCAACTTCATTTTTTGAATATTTCTCTTCTTCCGATGACTATAATCAGCGTTGGATGCTCGGAACCGCTAGCAGATTATTAAGATTTCTTGCGCTTTTTATTACGCTCTCATTTACGGCGCTATATGTCTCGGTCACAACCTATCATTACGAAATGATTCCTGAAAATCTGCTTTTAACTTTAACGGAATCGCGCTTTAAGGTTCCTTTTCCGCCTCTAATTGAAGCATTAATAATGGAAACGACTATAGAGCTGCTCCGGGAAGCGGGCGCCCGGCTTCCGTCCAAAATTGGTCAAACGATCGGTATTGTTGGCGGTATCGTAATTGGACAAGCCGCAGTGCAGGCTGGCTTGACGAGCAATATCCTGATTATTGCAGTTGCTTCTTCAGCCATTGCTTCTTTCGTTACGCCAACTTTTGTTATGAGCGCATCGATAAGGCTGCTTCGCTTTGGTTTGATTATTTTGGCAGGAATATGGGGAAACTTTGGTTTGGCTGTTGGAATTGCTGCAATTGTCATTCACATATCTGGACTGACCAGTTTAGGGACTTCTTATCTCACGCCTGTTGCACCATTCCAGCCAAAGGATTGGAAGGACACGTTTATCGTAGCCCCTTTTAAATTTCTGAAAAGAAGGCCCACGCAAAGCAAGTCGCCAAATACGATTAGAAATAGGATGAGAAAATAAAAATGGAGACTAGAATTCAAGAGAAATTATCACCCTTTCATTTGGCCATTTTGATCTATATGACGCAGTCAGGTATGGTCATATTTAGCTTATCTCGCCGTCTTGCTGAACAATTTGGGACCAATGGCTGGCTGGCAGTTCCGCTTGTTTCTTTGATGGTTTGTGCAAATATTTTATTGATGGCTGTTGTATATCGAATGGGAAAGGGAAAATCCATATTTGACATTATGGAACAATCAATCTCTAAGATTATACTTTTCCCCTTATATCTGTTTCTGCTATTAGTATGGTCATTAATTGGCTGCCTGGTTGCAAAACAATATTTGCTGGTCTTTCAAATGATTGCATTTCCCACAACCAATCCGATGTTATTTAAGCTAGTATTCGATATATTGGCTTTTAGCCTCATCATTAAAGGAGTTTATAATATTTCGAAAGCGGCTGCGGTGTTTTTTTGGTCCATTATTTGGATGGTGTTCCTACTGTTTTACTTTTATTACGACTTTAAATGGGCAAGGCTTACGCCTTTTATTTTTCAAGACAGCACTATAACTATACAAAGTTTTTCTAACATCTATTTAGCTTTTTTGGGCATTGAGCTTTGTTTGCTCCTGTTTCCTTATATCAATAAAAAATCAAAATTTACAAAATCAATTCTTGCTGCAAACTTATTTGTTACGCTTATGTATACATATCTAGGTTTCGTTAGTTTCGGCTTTTACGGGCATAATTACTTAAAAACATTGCAATTTCCATTGTTAAGCATGTTTGCCTATATTCAGTTCCCATTCGTGCAGGGGACAGAAATTTTATTTTATGGCTTTTTTATGTTCTCTATTATCATTACATCGGTTATGTATTTGTGGGCGGCGAAGGAGACCTGCGCAAGAATCATTCCAATTAACGGAAAACTGATTACAGCCGGTATTCTTTTATTCTCCTACTTTGTTGCCTATATACCTGATGTAATGAGCGTGGTTGAGAAGTGGTTAACAGTGCTGGGCTATTTCGAGTTTGGCATTTCGTTCGGGCTGCCCCTTTTTTTAATAAGCCTTCTTCTGCTGCAAAGAAAGAATGAGAGGTGAGCGAAGTGAGTAACAAATATCGATTTATCAGTGTGATGATTGCCCTTCTCCTGCTGACAAGCTGCGGCGATCAGCGTATTTTGGAGAAAACTGGCTTTATCCAGTCTACCAGCTATGATTTGCTCCCAAATGGAAAATTAAAGTATACGGTATCCATTCCTATTGCAAATCCGGATATACAAAAATCAAACGCCAGACTCATTCTTAATACAGAAACAACAGGCGGCAAAAAAGCGCGGATAGAGCTGGCGAAAAAGACGAATCTGATATTGGTGAGCGGTCAATTGCGTACGGCTTTATTTGGAATACCGATAGCAAAAGAAGGCTTGATGGACTACATGGATACGTTGAAGAGAGACCCTACGATTGCCGAACAAGTGAAAATTGTTGTTGTGAATGAAGATGCTGGGAGTTTGCTCTCAAAGGATTTTCCTGAAAATCCGCGAACAGGAAAATATATTGATCATCTAATCGAAAAAGAATCATTGGGCCAATCTATTCCTGAAACAACGATCTATTCATTCTCAAGAGATTATTATGATGACGGGATCGATCCGATTGCTCCAGTCATTAGGGATGCAGGAAATAGTATCGCCATTGATGGAATTGCGCTTTTTAAAGATGATAAATATGTCAGCAAAATCCAATCGGATGATGCTGTTATCTTTTTCTTTCTTAAAAGAAGCTTTATTCAAGGAGAAATCAGTATCGATCTAACCGATCCATCGGGGAATACCACGATCATGCTTAGCGCCTTGAACAGTTCGAGAAAGCTCAATGTCAAACACGAGAAGAATGGTCAAATTACGGTCAACATACAAGTTAATGCACTGGCTTCGTTACTGGAATATAATGGTGACCTGAAATTAGGCAGCCCAACCGATAAGCAGCAGCTAGAGAATATCATTTCAGAAATGTTAACCGAGCGCGCAAAAAAAATAATTAAACAGCTGCAAAGCAAAAAAACCGACAACCTTGGCATCGGCATTCATGTCCGAAACAGCATGTCTTATAAAGAGTGGAAAAAAATGAACTGGCAGGAACAATATCCTGATGTCGTAATTAACTGCGTCGTCAACCTTAAGATTAAGGAGCAGGGATTTCTGAAAAATTAAAGGTTGGGACTGGTGGAGCGGGAGGAGTCTGCTGCCTCAGTGTGCTGCTGGCTGAAACTTCATCTTTGTAGGACAAACTTAACCTTTGTGAGCCGAAATTAACTTTGTATGTCAAACTTAATCTTTGAGAGCCGACTTAACTTTTGTAAGCCAAACTTAACTTTTGAGAGCCGACTTAATTTTTATAAGCCGATTTACCTTGATAGGACAAACCTAATCTTTGCGAGCCACCTTTTTATTGCTTTTTACCTTTCTAACTGTGAGTCGGCGCTTCCTGCAACCGTTAAAGTGGAGTGAAGGATGGCTCCGCAACCTCCTGGCACCCGTGAGAGCGGAGTAAATTTTAGATCGACAACCTCCAGTTGCAAGAGAGCGAAGTAAATGATGGATCGTTAACCCGCAGTGCGTAAGAGAGCGGAGTAAATGATGGATCGTTAACCCCCAGTGTGCAACAGAGTGGAGTAAATGATGGATCGATAACCTCCAGTGTGCAAGAGAGTGGAGTAAATGATGGATCGAGATTGATAACCTCCAGTGTGCAAGAGAGCGGAGTAAATGATGGGTCGTTAACCCCCAGTGTGCAACAGAGTGGAGTAAATGATGGATCGACAACCTCCAGTGTGCAAGAGAGCGGAGTAAATGATGGATCGACAACCTCCAGTGTGCAAGAGAGCGGAGTAAATGATGGCTCCGCAACCTCCTGGCACCCGTGAGAGTGGAGTAAATTTTAGATCGACAACCTCCAGTTGCAAGAGAGCGGAGTAAATGATGGATCGACTGTAACGGTTGTAAGGAGACTGTAGATTAATTGTGGGCAAATATTAGCAAGCAAAAGAAAGGGGAACGAAGAGCAAGATTGGGAATGGAGAAGCGGCAGCGTCCGCCTTTGTGGGCCAATTTTATCCTTTACAGGGGTTATTTCATCAAAAAAATTGGACTACAACAGCGGTCGGAATCCCAAACTTGATCGTAGTAGCATCCCTTTCGACTGCTTATTGCCCTATCCACAATTAATCGACACCCTCGTAAGAAGCGTTATTTTGCAAAAAACAGCTGTTTAAAAATTGTAATGGTTGTCATCGGTGCTATTCGTGAATATTTCATTCATTTTGCTCGATTTGAGGCAAATAAGCTCAACTGCAACCGTTAGAGTAGAGTAAAGGATCGGGCGATTGTGACGGATGTGAGATGTATATGAAATTTCACATAGAATAGGCAGAAATGGCGTGAAAAACACAAATGTATATGAAATATCATACAGAACTGGTCGGTGCTACCTCAAAATGGCCAAATGTATATGAAATTTCATATAGAATAAGCAGAAGTGGCGCGAAAAACACAATTGTATATGAAATATCATACACAATTGGTTGGTGCTACCTATTTTGATGAATGCATATGCGCTTTGTGAACTCATTCGAATGGCAACAACCACCAAGCTCTTCAATTGGGAAATCTTGAAGAAGTTGCGCTTAAGCTGGCTTTTGCCTCGCCTACTCAGGAAGCAACTCCCGGTGGGGGAGCGATATTTCTGTGCAACCGCTCCGCATTCATCCTCAATACCGATTCTGCTTGCGGAACTCGGACGGGCTTATGCCCATCTCCTTGCGGAACACGCGGCTGAGGTAGAAGCCGTTTTCGTAGCCGCAATTTCCGGCAATGACGTCAAGCGTCCACTCCGTGGTCAAGAGCAGTCTGCACGCATGCTTGACCCGGAACGATGTTAAGTATTGCAACGGGTTGACGCCATAGCTCTTTTTGAACTTGCGAATCAGTTTCACAGGCGTCATTCCGAACTGCTGCGCGACATGGCGGATTTCGAGCATCTTATGGGCATGGTTATGCAAATAGTCCGCGACATCACGAATGGAGTCGTCATGCCCGGCTAAAGAATCGGTGTCAGGGGATTCCATCGCCTGCCGTGTGATCATTAGCCAAATGTCGACTAAATAATGCTGCCGCAGCTTATGACTTTTCGGATTATAGGACAGTTGCTGATCCGCTTGTCGTAAACTGCTGTAGTTTTCGGACAGTCGTCGGATTTGCGGCAGTCTGATTTTCCGCTGTGCAAGAAGGGGCTGAATCCGCTGTTCTTCTCCTTCGGGGAGCAGGAACGTAAGGGAATGAAAGCTTAAAGGCGTTATTACGTTCCGATGAAAAGCAATTTGGGGCGGGCACACGACCACGTCGCCGAACTCCGCTACTCCGTAATCTTCTCCGATCTGATATTCAAAACTTCCTTCTTCCACCGCGAAAAGCACCCATGTCGCATAGGTATCCGCTTCCATCAGAAATTTATCTTTTTTAATCCAATAGTTATGCCATATAAGTTTGGGCAAGTCTGCGGGCATCTTGGTTCACCTCGTCGATTCAATGAAATTTTGGATATGAAAAGTAAATTTTATGAATTCAAATACGAGAATAAAAGATAGTATCATATAATTAAAGATATAGTATAGCAAGTAAAGGAGTCAATGAGTGATGGGAGAGACTAATTCGAAAATATTGGATACGGACGTTTTGATCGCCGGCGGAGGGATGACTGGAGTAGCAGCCGCATTAGCGGCTGCGCGCAATGGCGCGAGTGTTATTTTGTGTCAGGATCGTTCTGTACTGGGCGGGAATGCCTCGTCAGAGATTCGCATGAATATATCCGGCGCTTCAACCATTGGAAAGAAACTGGAGGCGGAACGCAGGGAAAGCGGCATTATTGAGGAAATCATGCTGGAATGCGCTGTACGAAATCCACAACGAAGCGCGAGTATGCTAGATTTGATCTTGTATGAGAAATGCCGCGCCGAACCGAATTTGACGCTGTTGTTGAACACGGCGGTTGTCGGAGCCGATGTCGAGGATTCCCGGATTCGTGCCGTTCATGCGGTTAGAGAGAGCACGGAAGACCGCTTTAAGATTCATGCCGCAATTTACGCGGACTGTACGGGTGACGGCAGGCTGGGATTTGAAGCGGGCGCCGCATTTACGACTGGCCGTGAAGCGGCTCATGAATTTAATGAGTCCGGTGCGAACCTGAATAGAGACGCATACCGGCTTGGGTCCTCCCTGTTGTTCACCTCGAAAGATATGGGCCGCCCGATGCCGTTTATTCCACCGCCATGGGCCCGCAAGTTTACGGAGGAGGATTTGCAGTTTAGAGACCACAACACATGGGAGTTCGGCTATTGGTGGGTGGAATTCGGAGGAACACTGGATACGATCAAGAACAATGAGTATATTCGCGACGAATTGCTAGCGATCATGCTAGGGGTATGGGATCACATCAAAAATAGCGGTCATCACCCGGATTCTGCAAATTGGGCACTGGACTGGTTCGGTTTTCTGCCAGGCAAAAGAGAGTCCAGACGATTTATCGGTGAGCATGTCCTGACACAAAACGATATTCAACAGGCTGTCGATTTCGAAGATGTAATCGCTTACGGTGGTTGGTCGATGGATACTCATCCGCCTCAGGGCATCGATGCGAAGGACGAAGAACCTTGCAATCAGCCGTTTACACCGTATTTGTATAGCATTCCGCTGCGCTCGATGATTAGCAGGAATATTGCGAATCTGATGTTCGCGGGCCGAAATTTGTCGGCTACTCATATCGCCTTCTCCAGCACGAGGGTAATGGCGACATGCGCGGTCATGGGAGAAGGGCTTGGAACATTCGCAGCAACGGCGGTGAAGCACAAGTTGCCGCTAGAGCGAGCATATCGTGAAAGCGGTGTCGTGAAGGAGGCGCAGCAGCAATTGCTGCGGCAGGGAGCTTTTTTACCGGGTCGTATGCTGGAAGGAAATCTCGCGAAGCTTGCTCGAATTTCCGCATCATCCGAGCAAGAGCAAGGAAGATGCAGTAATGTGGTGGACGGGCACACTCGCGCGGTCCATGGGGAGAAGGGAGTACGTCCCGACTTGACGACGGCGGGCACACATCGCTGGATGTCGGAGCCGGGAGATGAAAGTCCGTGGCTGGAGCTGGAGTGGGCAGAGCCGGTTACAGTTTCCCGAATTACAATCGTTCTCGATACCGGGCTGCACCGATTGCTGATGCTATGCCATTTGGATGTGCTTCAGAAGCATATGCAGTGGGGACGGCCGCAAGCCGAAACGCTGAAGGAATTCAGGCTGATTGCGCACGACGATGGCGGAAGGAAGGAAATTGCTCATATAAAGGATAATTACGAGCGAATGATTCGTTTGCCGGCAATGCTGAAAAATCTGAAGACGCTCCGTCTGGAGGTCATCGCGACGAATGGGCTGGACCATGCGCGAGTGGTTGAAATCGTTTGCGAGTAACCTGCCTGGCGGCAGCGTCCTCGGGAGGAGAAAAGAATGAATAACGGCAAAGCCAGTCCCGTCTGGCTCTACATGAGAAAAAACAAATGGCTGTATATGTTGCTTATACCGGGATTTCTTTATCTGTTTATTTTTAAGTACGTTCCAATGTTCGGAATTATAATTGCATTCCAAGATTTCAATTTGATTAAAGGCATAACGGAAAGCGAATGGATCGGCTTCGAAAATTTTCGCTATTTGTTCCAGTCGGACGATTTCTTCATGATCTTGCGAAATTCACTCGTCATCAGCTTCTATCAGGTGTTGTTCGGATTTCCTGCGCCGATCCTGCTGGCCATTCTGCTCAACGAAATGCGCAATCTGTTGTTCAAAAAATTTGCGCAAACGGTGCTGTATTTGCCGCACTTCATATCGTGGGTCGTCATTGCCGGCATCGTTATTAATATGCTGTCCCCGTCGTCAGGTTGGGTCAACCGACTGATCGTCGATTTGGGCGGGGAGCCGATTCATTTTCTGCTCAAGCCGGAATATTTCCGAACGATTCTCATTTCCGCGGAAATATGGAAGGAGCTTGGTTGGGGAACGATTATTTACCTGGCCGCGCTGACGTCCATCGATCCGTCGTTTTACGAAGCAGCCACAATTGACGGAGCCAACCGGCTACAAAAAATATGGTATATTTCGCTTCCCAGCATCGCAACGACGATCGTCATCATTTTGATTTTGCGGGTCGGAAGCATTTTGGATATCGGCTTCGAGCAAATTTTCTTGTTGTACAATCCCGCCACGTACAAAGTGGCTGATGTGTTTGAAACGTACACATACCGGGTGGGACTGCTGGAAGGAAGGCTCGCTTTCACGGCTGCGGTCGGCTTGTTCAAATCGGTTGTTGGACTTGTTATGATCGTATTCGCTAATCGGATTGCGCGTCTGTTCGGCAAGTCATTATGGTAGGAGGTAAAGGAACTTGCGAAAAAGAATCGAGCTTTTTGACATCGCCATCTATCTGATTGTATCTATGATCTGCGTGGTTATGCTGTATCCTCTACTGAACGTTGCCGCAGTCTCGATCAGCTCGCATACCGCTTATATGCAAAACCCGATGCGCATATGGCCGAGCGACATCACGTTCGATGCTTATAAGGATATCCTTTCGCATCCCGTGCTGGCCAGAAGTTATCTCAATACGATAATTATTACTATTAGCGGCGTGGCATTAGGGATATTTCTGTACATTATTACTGCTTATCCGCTCTCCAAGCTACATCTGAAAGGCAGAGCGCTTCTGATCAATTTGGTTATTTTCACGATGCTGTTCAACGGCGGGCTCATTCCGAATTTTTATTTGATTCGCTCGCTCGGTATGGTAGATACGCTGGCTGCACTTGTGTTTCCTGCGCTGTTCTCCGCATTCAGCTTGATTCTGATGATCAATTTTATGCAGAACATTCCGGAGGAGCTGGAGGAAGCCGCGAAAATGGACGGAGCTTCAGAGCCCTACATTTTATTTAAAATCGTCGTCCCGCTTTCAATGCCGATTATTGCGACATTGACATTGTTCGCAGCGGTCGGTTATTGGAACAGCTTTTTCACGGCGATCATCTATATTCGCAGCGTGGACAACTGGCCGCTCATGCTATTTCTGCGGGAGGTCATCGAGGGAGCCAATATGCTGCAAATTTCTGCAGAAGGCAATAGCGCCGAGCTTGGCAATATGAATGTCATGCCGGAGACGCTCAAATACGCGACGATCATGATCGTCATTCTGCCGATTTTGTCGGTGTATCCTTTCCTGCAACGTTATTTCGTCAAAGGCATTATGCTTGGGTCCGTTAAAGGATAAATCCTTCCGGTCCTTGCCATAGATAACATACTTAAGGGAGGCTGAATCAAGATGAAATTCAAAAAAACAATAGCTTGTGTAGGTGTTGCGGTGCTGCTTGTCACAGTTGCCGCGTGTGGAGGCAAAGGCGGACCGGCAGAAAACGGCGCTTCGAAGCCGTCGTCGTCACCGTCGTCGTCGGAGGGAGCGGCGGAAACCGCCAAACCGAAAGTAAGCATGAAAATTATGGGAGAATTTGCGTCATCTAACTTGTCAGAAACGGACAAGTTGCTTGTTAAATCGATCGAGGAAGCGACGAATACGGAGATCAAATTCGATATCCCGCCGTCGACAGGCTATACCGAGCGATTGCAATTAGCGCTAACGACTGGCGAACTTGCCGATGTCGTCTGGTTTCCAAGTCCGGATGATGCGGCGTTCTTGAAAGCGGTTAAGGACGGCGTTATCGTTCCGATCGACGAATATTTGGAAGGAGCCGAGAATATCCAGAAATATTCCTACGACGTTTCCTGGGACGCTCTGCGCGTGAACGGTGACGGCAAAGTTTACGGCATTCCGCGTACAACCGTTATCCGTTCCGACGGGTACTGGTTCCGAAAAGACTGGCTCGATAAATTGAATATCCAGCTCCCTGAGAATAATGAAATTACTTTGGATCAAATGATCGAGATCATGTACAAATTTTCGAAGGAAGATCCGGACGACAACGGAAAGCACGATACGTACGGATATGGATGGGCCATGCAGCCTGACAAATCGCTCAGACCGGTTTTCCAGAATGAGCAGGGACTTTATGGCTGGCAGGAGTCCGATGGGGGAGAGTACAAGTATATGAATCCCCAATACGATCTGAACTCGGATAAATATACGAAGGCTTTGGATTTGACGGCCAAGCTGTTCAAAGAAGGAGTGATCGATCCGGATGGTCCTACGATCGATGGAAGCAAAGCTCTGGAACGGTTTCAAAGCGGTAAAACGGGTGTGATTGACGGGTTTGCAGGTCATTACGAAACTTTCCTGAATGCCGGTAAACAGATCAATCCGAATTTCGAGCTTGTCTATGTTTTCGTCAAGAACGAGCAAGGCGAGATGAAGGGATTGGGACAAGGTACGGGCTTATGGGGCTTCTGGGCGATAACGAGCAGTGCGAAGGAACCGCAAAGAGTGGTTGACGTATTCAACTACATGCTTTCGGATGAAGGTTGGGATTCAATCTACACCGGTATTGAAGGGCATGACTACAAGGTGGAAAACAACAAGCGCGTCTATGCGGAACAGCCGCTGGAAACGTTCGTCCGCAAAAATATGGTTCGCCGCGCCAACGACTATATGTTCTTCATTAATCCGGCTATATCGGAGGAACTGAAGCAGATACTCGTGCCGAATATTGAGAAAGCCGTAAAAAGAATCGTGATGTCCAAAGACCGCAACTTCACGCCAGCCATTGCGAAGACGCCGCCTTACCTGGACTTTAACAAAAAGTTCAGTGAAGTTACGACAAAAATCATTATCGGCGATGCGCAGTCATCCGAGTACAAAGAGGTGCTTCAGGACTGGAATGCGAAATTCGGCCAAACGTATCTGAAGGAAATGAACGACTATATTGACCAAATGGAAAACAAGAAATAATTATAAGCAAGCTTGCTCATATTTCCTTTTGCCCCACGTTCCGCATGAATAAAACGAAAACAGAAATGCTTTCATGCGAAACGTGGGTTCCTTTTGTTGCGTCCAATTTTGCTCATTTATAAATTTATCATAGTATTGCAGGTGCGAATAACCTCGAATCATGATTAAAAGGAGATGATTGATTTGAAAAGAAAACGATTTCTTTTCTGGGGAGTGATCATTGCACTATTGTTTTCTTTAGTCCCCCCGGCCTTGGCTGAAAATGGCTTAACCGGTCTGCCAGAGGAGACTGGCAAGGAACCTTTGATAACAGCGATGAATGATGAGGGTTCTAAACTCGTGTTGGTTGAGAACGGAGTCGCCAAGTCGACCATTATTCTTTCGCCAAGCGCAACCGAACCGGAACAAAAAGCAGCACAGGAACTCAAAGACTACATGAAACAAATATCCGAAGCTGAGTTGCCTGTTGTGAGCAATTCGGCTGGTGTGGACGGAATCAAGATCTATATTGGAAGCGCTGCTCCAGACCTTGATGCAGCCAAGGCTGCAATCCGTGCCGAGGGAGATGAACCCGACTCATTCCAGCTGTATGTTGAGGAGGGAATCATTAAACTGGTAGGGTTGGAAGACCACGACAAAGGAAGCCTTTATGCCGTTTATGAGCTCCTCGAGCAAATTGGCGTACGGTGGTTCATGCCCGGTGATATCGGAACTGTTGTTCCGGAGTTGGACACGATTGAGGTCAATTATCAGGACACCATCCAGCACGCGGGTCTTTCTTTCCGTTTTTTTCAAGCTACCTCGCCATATTTATGGGCTGCCGGTATGCCTATGGGGAGCAATCTCGAAGAGGCTGCACCTTGGGTCGAGCATATGCGGCTTAATCAAAAGACAGTAGGTGCGCATGAATTGTTGAGCTCCCCTCCTTCGAGATCAACGCGAGCGGATCTGTATCTGCCCAACGCCGACGGAACACCGTCGTTACATCTCGATGTGACCAAGCCAGAGGTGCTCGATCTTGTTGTAGCAGAGTCACTTGCAAAATTGCAGAAAGATCCCAACCTTGAATATCTGAGTATAGGACCAAGCGATGGCCATGTGGTGGTACTCAAGCCTGACTCTGAATGGGATGGGGATGATAGGGATGTATTAACAGGAGCATTATCAACGACGGATCGTTATATAAAATTTTTTAATCTTGTTTTGGATGAGCTTGAAAAAGAAGGGTATCCAGATGTGAAAATTGTTTTCTACGCCTATAACACTTACTATAATCCGCCGGTCCGGTGGACGCCAAATCAACGAATTGTACCGATGATTGCTTCCCTCACCCTGGATCGGATACACAGCATCGGAAATCCGCTTGCATGGGAGCGTAACTATCTAAAAGAAGTTATTGATGGCTGGAATGAAGTAAGTCCCATGGTAATGATTTATGACTATCTTTATAACCCTGCCGATCCGGGCCTGCCTGTTTCGCTGGCAGAAAGAGTAGGTACGGAGTACAAGTACTTCAAAGAACATGGAGTTGTAGGTATACGCGCCGAGACTACGCCGGAGTGGGGGTATGGAGGCCTGGGACTTTATCTGGCAGCCAAGATGATGTGGAACCCCGATCTGGATGTGGAAGCTTTGAGGGAGGACTACTTTACAACGTTTTATGGACCTGCGGCATCGCCGATGAAGGAGCATTTCGAAATCTTGGAAAATGCTTTTGCAAAAGCGGATTATTCTGCCGGAAATATTTATGATTTCCAACACATTTTGACCGATGAAGTCATGCAAGAATTGGCAAGAACACTTGGGGAAGCAAAGGCGAAGGTGGCATCGGATTCGGTATATGCCAAACGGATTGATATGATCAGCATCGCTTATGGTTTCAGTGAAAACTTTCTTGAAATGCTCGAACAGTTCAATCGTTTTCATTTTGATGAGGCAAAGGAAAAGCTTAATAACGTTTATGATTTCAGGGAACAGGCTGTTCTTCACTCCCCTGCCATTTTAAGCAGCTATAAAGCTTATACCTATGTAGAGTGGTTTTTTGACAGAATGGTAAATGGAGGAAAACAACGGGTCAGTAATGGAAACCAAATTGTTGCTAAGTTGCCGGATGAATGGAATGTCAAGCTGTTCCCAAATGCATCCGGAGTTGACCTGGGGCTTTGGAAACCTGGATTGGGAACAGAATCCTGGAGGAAGCTGAAAACCTATTCAAAGACCTGGTCCGCCCAAGGGCTTCGTTATTACAAGGGACATGCCTGGTACCGGACAACGATAGATGTCGCTGAGGAATTTGACACAGGAAAACCGATTCGGCTTTGGTTCAGCAGTATCGATGAGACAGCCAGGGTTTGGATAAATGGCGAAGAGCTGTCATTGGTGCAGAAGGGGACGGGTTTGACAAAACCTTGGGAATTTGACGCTACGCCGGCGGTTAAATTTGGTGAGCCCAATGTAATTGTTGTTGATGTTCGTAATGAAGACATAGATGAACTGGGTACCGGGGGGATCATGGGTCCTGCAATACTTTGGCAGGTCAATACGGAGCTGGATTATCTCCCGCCTGCAGATGTGAAGAACTTGAAAGCTGTACACATTCCCGGTACCACCACCGTGAAAGTAACTTGGGATATACCCGCAGATAATACAGGAGTTACAGGATATCAGTTGGAAATGCTGAACCGGGAGAGCGTAGGGGGAGTGCTTGGATCGGTAATCACTACGACAAATGAATATATCGACACCGGTATGGAACCCGGCATGGAACGCAGGTACAGGGTAAAGGCAATTGATACTGCCGGAAATAAATCGGTTAATTATAGTGCTTACGCACGTGTAACAATGAATCCGCCCTCAACGGTGACGGGTTTGAAGGTTAAGCAAACCTCCGCCGACCAGGTTTATATAAGCTGGGACCCTTCTACCGCTTATGGAGATTTCGAAATTGCCGGGTATAGCCTAGAAGTGCTGAACCAGAATCCTCCGGGGGGAGTACTGGAAACGATAAAATCGACAACGAATGCTTATATCCTCAGCGGACTGCAACCCGGTATGACACGCAGGTTCAGGGTGAAGGCGATCGATACTGCCGGAAATATGTCTGCTGACTATAGTGCTGTAGTGCAGGTAACCATGTCGGATAATGTAACGCCTGTTGCCCCGCCCGCGGCCCCAGTGGGTTTGAAATCTGAGGTGCTCGCTAAAGGTGAGATGAAAATAAGCTGGGATCCGGTTACATCTGATGTTGGGATTGCCAAATACATGTTGGAGGTGTGGGATGTAGACGGCGGTGCGGGACAACTCATGACGGTAGAAGCAACAACAAATGAATTTATTTTCACCGACTATTTTAAAATGGGCATCGTACGCAAGATAAGGGTACTGGCAGTTGATAATGCTGGAGGTCAATCTGCTGCGAGTGCTTTCATTACTCTAAAAGTCCCGCCTACAAAGCCTACATTGACCGTTGAGCAGATCTCTGACACCGAGGTGACAATAAGCTGGACTGCATCCGAATCGGTTTACGGAATGAGGGAATATGTTTTGGAATTGCTGAATCCGGTCCCCCCGGGAGGAGTCAACAAAGAACTAATGAGAGCGTTAGCAACGGAATTTACCCACACCGGACTGGAAGCTGACGGTAAGACGCTTAGGTACAGGGTAAGGGCAATCGATAATTATAGTACGGCGTTCCCGAATGTAAGCTCTAGTGACATAGTGGAAATCACCATGCGGCCCCAATGACCCTCTAAATTATGGATGATAGGAGTTGAGCATCTTGACAAGAAAACTTTTTCTTTGCTGGGGATTAATCATTGGGCTGTTGTTTGCTTCGGTGCCCCAGATTTTGGCTGCAAATGGCCCTACAGGCTTAACAGAGGGAATTACAGTCTTGAATGATACGGATTCCAAGCTCGTATTGGTGGAGAACGGAAAATCACGGTCTACGATCATCTTGTCGCAAAGTGCAACCGAATATGAAAAGAAGGCGATGCAGGAACTCAAAGACTATATTCGGCAAATATCCGGAGTAGAATTGCCTGTGGCTGATGACACGGCCGAGGTGCAGGGAACAAAGATCTATATCGGTAGAGCCGCTCCAGATCTTGATGCAGCTAAGGCTGCAATCCGTGCTAAGGGAACTGAACCCGATTCTTTCCAGCTATATGTTAAGGAGGGGATCATTCAATTAGCAGGATTGGATGACAATGACAAAGGGAGCCTTTATGCCGCTTACGAGCTCCTGGAGCAAATTGGTGTGCGGTGGTTCATGCCCGGTGATATCGGCACCGTAGTTCCGTCAATGCGTACAATTGCGGTCAGTTATCAGGACACCATCCAGCACCCGAGCTTTGATTTCCGTTTTTTGCAAGCTGTTGCGCCATATGTCGCAGGTGCCGGTTTGCCGGTGGGTGTCAATCTGACAGAAGGTGCGCCCTGGGTCGAACATATGCGTCTGAATCAGAAAACGTTAGGAAATCATGGATTACTGATTACATCGCCTACGAATAAAGAACGCCCTGATTTGTTTTTGCCCGATGCCAAAGGAAATCCGACCGGACAATACGATGTGACCAAGCCGGAGGTACTGAACCTTGTTGTGGCAGAGGCAATCAGAAGATTGGATGCAGACCCCAAGCTTGAATATTTAAGTATGGGACCCAATGACGGACCAGTATTGGTACTCCAGCCTGACCCAGAGTGGGACGGGGATTTTAAGGGTGCCATACATGGAGGAACATTATCGTTAACAGATCGCTATGTGAAATTTTTTAATCTTGTTTTGGAAAAGCTTGATGCTGCCGGATATCATGATGTGAAAATTTCTTTCTTTGCCTATGATGAGTATTATTATCCGCCAGTAAAGCATATGCCGGATTCCAGGATCGTACCGATTATCGCTTCCATTAGAACGGATAGGATGAAAAGCATTGAAAATCCGCTTTCGTGGGAGCGGCAGCACATCAAGGACATGATTGACGGCTGGAAAAGGGTAAGTCCTAACGTAATGATATATGATTATCTTTATAACCTTGCTGATCCAGGGCTACCTTTTTCACTTTCAGAAAGAATAGGAACAGAATACAAGTATTTCAACGAACAGGGTATTATCGGAATACGCGGCGAGGCGCTTCCGGCGTGGGCCTATCATGGACCGACGCTCTATGTGGCGGCCAAGATGATGTGGAACCCTGATCTGGATGTGGATGCTTTGCTGGAGGACTACTTTACAACGTTTTATGGATCTGCCGCAGAGCCGATGAAAAGACATTTCGACATTCTGGAAAATGCTTTTGCCCAAGCAGATTATTATGCGGGAAGTATCAATGATTTTCAGCATATTTTAATTGACAGTGTCATGCAGGCAATGGAGCAGTCGCTAACGGAAGCTGAAGATGCGGCGCAACGGGCAGCGGATCCAGTATATGCCCGACGGGTCAATATGGTGCGTGTTGCTTTTAGCTTTGGCGACAACTTCCTTCAAATGAAGGAACGGATTAACAGCTTTAAGTTTATTGAGGCTAAGGAAAAATTCGATCAAATCTCTAAAGTAAGAGAACAGGCTGTTATTCACTCACCTGTCATGCTCAACACCCTCGCCTCCTATAATTATACTGACTGGTTCTTTGATAAAATCACAAATCAGGGAAGTCAAAGGCTCAGCAACGGCAACAGAATGGTTGCCGAGTTGCCGGACGAATGGAATGTTATGCTGTTCCCGAACGGTTCCGGGGATAAATTGGGGCTCTGGAAACCTGGGTTGGGAACGGAATCCTGGATGAAACTGAAAACCTATTCGGAGTCCTGGTCCGATCAGGGGATTGGTTATTACAAAGGACATGCCTGGTACAGAACAACGGTTGATGTTGATTCGGAGTTTAATACGGGAAAGCCGATTCGGCTTTGGTTCAGCAGTATTGATGAGACAGCGAGAGTATGGATGAACGGTACAGAGCTGACATTAGTTCAGAAGGGCTCCCCTCTGATGAAGCCGTGGGAGTTTGACGCTACGCCGGCGATTAAATTTGGCGAACCGAATTTGATTGTTGTTGATGTGGGAAATGAAGTCCTGGATGAACTGGGTACCGGGGGCATCACCGGTCCTGCAATGCTTTGGCAGGTCAATACTGAACTGGATGTAACACCGCCGACAGCTCCGGAGAATTTAACTGCCAAGCAGATCTCCGACAGTGAGGTGCGTGTAAGCTGGTCGCCGGCTACCGATGATGTAGGTGTTGTCGGATATATTCTGGAAGTGCTGAACTCGCCGGAGATAGGTGGGATTAATGGAACGGTCAGAACGGATTCAACAACCTATATTCACACCGGATTGGAGCCTGATGCGGTACGCAGGTACAGGGTAAAGGCCATCGATGCGGCCGGAAATATATCCGGGATTAAAGATGTCGTGCTCATAAAAATGGAATCCCAAGGAGGAACTGAAGAACCGAAGACCTATACAGTTTCCTTCAACAGTAATGGAGGCAGCGGGGTATCAGTGATTGCAGATGTCTCCAGCGGCAGTGCAATCACAGCACCGACGCCGCCTACCAGAACTGGATATACATTTGCCGGATGGTATAAGGATGAAGGTTTAAAAACAGCATGGAACTTTACGACAGACAAGGTGACCGGGAATATAACGCTGTATGCAAGGTGGACAGTGAACGGGACGACAAGTCCGGTGACGCCTCCGACGACACCAACACCAACACCGACACCAACGTCGGTGCCTGGAACAACGGTTGAGGATGGACGTGTAACAACGACGATACCTGTAAAGCCTACGACAGATCAAAACGGAAAGGCTGTAGCGCCAATATCCGAGAAACAGATGGAGGATGCCATCGCGAAGGCTGCGGCTGAAGCGGCAATGCAGGGTGTAGGAACAGAGACAACAGTTAGAATTGAAGTGAATGCGGGGGCTGATGCCGGGACAGCGGGTGTCAGTCTGACAGATGAAGCCTTGAAAGCGTTCATAGATAGCAATGCGGATACCTTGGTCGTTTCTACACCGTTTGGAACGATGACCTTTGATGAGAGGACGGCAGAAGGACTTCTGAAACAGTCGGCAGGAACTATTTCCATTACGGCTGCGAAGGAGAAAAGCACCGGATTGCCAGCTGAAATTCGAAGCCAGGTTGGTAGCAGACCGGTAGTGAGCTTTGATATTACCAGCGGAGAAAAGGAAATATTACAGCTTGGCGGCAAAGCGGAAGCAGCCATTCCATATACACTGAAAGCAGGAGAAAATCCGAATGCCATTGTCGCCTACGGCATCAACGAAGAGGGACTACCGGTGGTAGTGACCAAAGGCATCTATGACCCGGCAACCGGAACACTGGCCTTCAAGACAGAAGGAGCCTCGAAGTTTGCAGTCGCGTACAACAAGGTTGACTTTGCAGATGTGGCAGAGGGCGCATGGTACTATGAGGCGGTAACCTTTGCGGCGGCAAGAGGAATCACCAAAGGAGTGGACAATGCAAACTTTGGTTCGAATGATAGTGTAACCCGGGCACAAGCCTTGGTCATGATTATGAGAGCATTTGGCATCAGCCCGAACGAAAACGCCGCAAACAATTTTAGCGATGCCGGAAATACCTATTACACGGGATACCTCGCGGTGGCGAAGCAATTAGGAATTACCAACGGGGTGGGCGGTAACAAATTTGCTCCTGACAGACAGGTGACCAGACAGGAATTGTTCGTGTTGGTATACAATACGCTTAAGAACATAAATGAATTACCGGCAGCAGGCAACGTCAAAAATCTGTCAGACTTCAAGGATGCAGGGAAGATTGCCGATTATGCCAATCACGCCATTGAACAGTTTGTGAGAGCGGGAATTATCGCCGGGACCAATGACAACATCCTGCCACAAGATTTGGCAAGCAGAGCGCAATTTGTACAGATACTCTACAACATCATGACTAAATATTAATAAGCAGGTACAACGGGGCAATTGTGAGCATATGACTATTGCCCCGCCGTTATAGGAGGTCCTATGATGAGAACAAACTAAATTAAACTAAACTAAACTAAACTAAATAAAAAAATCCTGCCCTTTGTGCTGGCTTGGGTGATGGTACCACATATACAAATTATTTTCGGAATCTACGTTAATCTGATATTGATAAAAAGCGGGTTATTAGACGGATTAGCGCTTCCTGCAACCGTTAGAGTGGAGTAAATGATGGATCAACTGTAACGGTTATGAGAAGCGTTATTTTGCAAAAAACAGCTGTTTAAAAATTGTAACGGTTGTCATCGGCGCTATTTGTGAATAATTTACTTATTTTGCTCGATTTGAG